>NZ_SDLI01000002.1:300000-595974 GCF_004123195.1 Ammoniphilus sp. CFH 90114 | reverse complement strand
CCCGATAAGTATAGTGCGCTGCCAAGCGCACCAAAAACCGCCGTACATTGGCGGTTCATCTACCTTAAACCCTTGAAGCAATAAGGGCTGCAGCGCCTGCCACAGCAAACATCATGAGAATAGGAAAAGATAACGGTACATATCCGTATAATAGGACAACAGCTATCGAAGACCAAATCCCCGTACACCAGTGACAACTAATCAGAGAACCAATAAAATAACGTAAACCAGAGCCCTTAATATCAACATTACGCATCATATGGCCGTGATCATCCGTCTCATATCGCTCTTCTAGGAATGGTCTGCGAAGAAATGTCGTTATTTCGTCATATACAATGAGATAGGTGAGGCGAAAACTTGCGAGGATTAAGACGATGAGATGGAGCCATGGGATATTCCAAAGAATTTCCAAGGTTGGAGCCTCCTTAAACATAAATTGGTGCAGGGGTTATGAGTCAACGCATTGAATAACCATTATTAAAATATGTTATATTGATGGATATGGTGACCTATTCTCCATCTTCCTTGTTGGATTTCGGGTCTTGTTGATCTTTTTTTGGCTTTTGCTGGCTAATACTTCTACCTTTACCACAACGACAGGCCATTTTTCTCCCTCCTCTCAAACTAGATACTTTATATTAGATGTGATTAATGTAAGTTTTGCTTGTGTAGAATTACTAAATATGCTCAATCTCCAATTTAACGATTTATTTAATGGGTCTGGCTGGGATGCCAGCAACAACGCTGCCTGGCAGTACGTCTTTCGTCACTACCGCTCCAGCGCCAACTATACTGTTTTCACCTACGATTCGCCCACCCATAACGACCGCCCCTTGGCCGATAAAACACTTTCTCTTAAGGACAGCTCCCCCACCAATGTTTGCACCTGGGCCGATAAATACATGGTCTTCTATAGTCACATCATGGCTAATAATACTTTGAAGACGGACTGTGACAAATTTTCCAATTTTCGTTTTATGACCAATTACACAACCCTCCGGTATCATGCACCCCTTATCTATTTCCACATAGTTCAAATCAATACTAGGATGAACAAGTGTAGCTAGCTGACAACCTTGTTTAGATAGCCAATCAGCCGTCTTAATCGCTTGTGTCATATTTAAGAAAAAATAGTTATTTTTATCTAGTACCAATTCTTTTATTAATTTTTTACCTCCAATGTACGGATAGTCCCCCAAAAGATTAGGGACTCTTTTCTTCCCAATAAACCCCACAATATTCCAAGTAGGCTTCTCACGATTAATTGCTTCCCCCAGCTTTACTACATCAAAATATCTTGTGCCATATATAAAGAGGTTCTTCATAGATTACTCACCTCCGATTCCAGTTTTACTACTTCTTTAGAAACAATCGATAACGCTTAAGATTTTTAACCGGCCTAAATTTTTCCTTAAAAAATGAAAGACCCTTGGTTCCCAAGTCACTCCCATCATTCAACAATTCAATACTAGGGTCTATATCATGAATCATTTTCACGAAGTGAATGATCAATGCTTCCGATATTCCATCTAAGTTGTTCATGCATTTTCTTAAGGCACACCATGATTGTCCATTCGGCAGTACACTGCCGACAAGCATACCAACGATGTTGCCTTCTATCTCAACGATCAGTACCTTCTGTTTCAAATCTTGCTGGTCCTTAACAAGGATTGGATAATAACCGGTATCATAAATAGTTGAGTACTTTGTACCGGATGTTTGTCTCCATATGTCATTCAATTTAATTAAATCATCATAATCTTCATTACCGTAGGGCCTTATAACTGCCGTAGGATAATTCCGATAAAACTTATTTATCTTGCGCCTGACATATTCAAATTCTTTTCCCCTCAAGTGAAGCAGTTGTGTGATACTATAATGTCTTTCAATACCTAGTACACGCTTCCTGACAAAAAGATTCTGAAATTTAGAGGAGTGTTTTAGGTATTCTAGTTGCTCCTCATTTATTGTCTTAAGCCTCGTTCTTGCTTTCCCTCTATTCCACTCTCTGCAGTAATTCATGCATTCATGGACAACATCAACCAGTTTCTCACGATCTCCAGGGCCAAAAGGCAAACATTGTAAATGTAATGCGTTTTTTTTCGTTCGTACAAATATAACCAACATTTCATTTACGATTTTCCAAAGTACCTTTCCTGTGGGGGATTGTGAGAGAGACCAAAGGTAGGGAAAATTTGAGGACCAGAGATTAACCGGGTGTCCACTCTTACCCATATAGTCACTAAACAAATCAAGATCATTCAATCTTATTTCATGGAAATTCCAAGTGCCCAACTGAATTGAAGGCTGATTACGATTAGAGATCAATATCATCATATCCCCTTTCTTAAGCATTCCAAGTCACATTTGTAGGTATAACCTATATCTCTTACACTCAATTGGCCTATATTTTTTCTTGTATTCTCGCAACCCTTTTTCCCCAAGATCACTCCCAAAATTCATTAGCTCAATAGTAGGGTTGCGTCTGTATAGTTCCTTTGAAAATTCAACAAGCAACGTCTCTGACAACCCTTCCAAACCATCTAGCTTTTTGCCCAGAGAGGCCCAAGACTGCCCATTTGGCAGTTCACTTCCCGCTTGAATTCCCTGACGTATGCTCTTTTCTTCTTTCTGTTATTAACTTCATGACAAATCAGTAGGGACTTATTTACGATAAGAATTATCTCATCAGGATTGCCTCTACCGAAGGGAAGAAACATAAGAGAGAGCTCAGATTTTTCTGTGTAAAGAAAAGTTACCAACATCCCATCTATGACTTTCCACAGTATCCGTTTACCGTTTGTCCTGGCTTCTGACCATAAATATGCAAAATTTGCCGTCCACATATTGACCGGCAACTCGGACATCCCTAGATATTGATCGTATATTTCCTTATCTTCAATGGATATACAATGAAAATCCCATCTACCAAGTTGAACATCCGGCGGCCTTATGGATAATTTCACTATTCCCTTTCATCCTCCTCGTCACGATCCTCAGGGAAGCCCGCTAGATACTACGCATAAAGTAAATTGTTGCGCAGAGCCCTGTAATACATGTCATGATCGTTGGCATTAAGAGCAATCGTATGGTCAGGATTCTTATTATTCATTTCAATAATCCAGATTCTATTGTTTTGGTCGATGGCCAAATCAATGCCTAAGTTGCCTAGTTGTACTCCACGTTTTTCAATTCCTTTTGCAGCTTGGATGGCGATCCCTACCATTTTATTCTTTAAATTCACCACTTCATCGTCACTAAGAAGGAGAATTTTCTTTAAAGCCACTTCCCCTGTCTCAGCAATCCCCCCAGATAGAATATTACTTACTACACTTCTTGCTTTTCCGTATCTTGCTACCATACCTATAGATTCCCATTCGCCTTGCTGATTTTTGACGATGATTAGGCGAAAGTCTACCATCCTCCCATTGCAAGAAATTAACTCTAACCCCTGTTGAAGGATATACGTTTTTTCTTGAAGTCGCCTAGAAAGATAATGGTCTAACTCGGTATACGAAATAAATTCGTGTTCTTTCTTTCTGCCTCTTCCTTTTCTTTCCTCCATGCGCAGACCACACTCAGATTTAGAGACCTTTATAATCCCTTTACCAAAAAATCCATCAATGGGTTTTAGGTATACCGATTTATAGTCATCCGAATAGAGTTCTAGGTCACGAGGATGGCGGTAAAGCGATGTCTTCGGAAAATATTGAAAGGAATCATGATAGGAGTATAGCCAGTCATACATCTCCCACTTATTAAATATAGGACTGTTAAATACGGTGTTTCCTATCGTGGATTTGAAATATTGACTTAGTTCGGAACTAGTAATAAGAGTTTTAAATATCGCAGCAGGCAGTGGATATGTCCCTTTGTCCCATTCCTTGGTTTGTGAATTGTATAGAAGCCCATGGATTAAATGACTTTCCTGATTCACTTCATCCGGATAAAAAGCTAAAATTGTCCCTCCTATTTGTTCGTAATGATGAACATAGCTTGATAGTGTTTCCAGGTATTTCTTTAAACTTCCAACCTTTCGCTTGGTCAGAATGCCAATATAAGGTCCAAACCTTAATGTATTGCCATCCACTCGCACCTCATAGCTATTTACCAAGGGTATCCCTAAGAGTTCCACTGCTACTCGGGCTATGCCTATCTCATCCCATTTCGTATCACAGCTGCTAATTATGACGGACTCAACGGATCGTATGCCGAATTGGAGTATTATTCTAGTGTCAGGAAGTAAACCAAGCTCCTCTAGGGTACGAGGATGAACGATAACCTCCTGATGTTCGGAGTTTACTGCCACGAGCTTTAGTCTACTATTCACTACTTCACCCTGCCTTACCTATATTTTTTTTGACTTCTACTCTTTCTCTAATATATGTTTAAAAAACTAAGAAGAATGGGCAATAAATCTATGTAATCTGTACATTTTTTTAAACGAAGAAAGTCCAACAACCGTTGGACTCCCTACCCCTTCTTATAACGCAATATAGTCTCATACATCATTTTATCTTCCAGTTTATTAAAAAAGGAAATACTAGGTGAGTGATTTGCCTCTATAATCCATATTCCTCCCATTGCATCTAGACCAACATCCAAACCGAACGTTCGTGTTTTTGGGTAGAATCTTTGTAATTGTTTAGCTGCAAGGAGTGAAACTTCCTGGATTTCGTCGTGTAGTTCAGCTATGGGGAATGAGTTAAGCGGAGAGTTTTCAATGGCTTGCTCTAATGGAATTACTTTTTGTGCGTAGTTGGTAATAAAATACCCCCTAATGGCTATTTTGGCGACAATTCCCGTTACAGCCCACTGGGATGAATGTCTTTTGCGTTGAACCATCACTCGCAGATCAAATGGGGAATCCTTAACCGTTGCAAAAGGAATCCACTGTTGTACAATAAATAGTCGTTTACTTCGAAAATAACGTTTGAGATATTGATTGGTTTCTTCTGTTCCTTCCAATATTTTTTTTTCGTTTCCTTCAACAATAATTTCATATTGATCATCATTCGTTGAGGATACTTTGCTTATCCCTCGTCCATAGGAACCGAGAGAAGGCTTAATAACAACTGTACCATATATATTCATCATGTCCCATAGATTCCCTTGGGTTAATAATCGAGTTTCAGGCAGATAGGAGGTTAGCTTTTCCTCCCCCTTCATGGCTTTGTACTTTGTCCATTTTCCTCTTGATCTGCTCATCTAGTAATTTTCTCCTTCTCTCTAAAATTGGCCTTGGCCTCACTTCCTCTTGTAAACTCACTATGGTTAGGCTACTTTTTCCTAATTGGCTTTGCAGGAACACCTACAACAACCGTTTGAGCCTCAACTTCCTTTATTACAACGGACCCGGCCCCTACCACACTATTTTTTCCAACTTTTGTATTCATAATGATAGCGCCCATCCCAATGAAGGAACCCGACTCAATCACTGAATTTCCTCCAATGGTTGCATTTGGACCGATAAAAACGTTATCTTCTACCATAACATCGTGAGCAATATAACCTCTTGAGCGAATCACCACGAAGTTTCCCAACCTTGTATATTGTCCAACCATACAACCCTCAGGAAGGATACAGCCTTCTCCAATTTCAGTCATACTCAAATTAATTGAAGGATGAATTAAGGTTGCTATTTGACAGCCTGCAGAACGTAGAATTTTGGTAGCTTTTGAATGTAGAGGTTGATTGTGAACAAAATAATTTTGCTCGTTTTTTGCCAGCTTGGGAATGAGGTCATACCCCCCAACTAACGGGTATCCCCTTAGATATATTTTCTTCTCTTCAGGCAACTTGCTGCGACCGATAAAGCCGACAATATTCCATGAAGGTTGCTGGCGGTTAATGTCTTCCACTAGTCTGAAATCAAAAAAATTCACACCTACAATATAGAGATTTTTCAATGGATCACCCTACTTCTTATGGTTTCTTTTCATTCACATTAGAATCCAGTCAGTGCTTTGGCGTATTCAATCGGTGTGGTGCATACTTTCCTATATAGCGCTTCATCTTTAAGAGCAAAGAGGGGATAATCGTGAAAGTGTCGCTTATTGATTTCTATAATCCATACGTTTAAATCACAGTCCAACATAACGTCAATTCCAACATCACCATATACCCCGTATTGCTCGATTATGTTACAGACATTGCGGCAAACTTGTATGATTTCTCTCTCTTTTTCTTTCACTTGCGTTTCATTTAGCTGGAATATAGTTTTATAAGCTTCCTTGGCTGAAAGAGCAAATCCTGCCATCGTAAAATTAGAAATCACACTGTCTACTTTTCCTACACGTGCAATAATAGCCGTTTTTTCCCAGCTTTTTTCTTTGCCTTTTTGAAGAATGACCCTAAAATCCACGCATCTATTATTGTATTTTTTTGCCATAACGGCTTGCTGGATTAAGTAATCATGTTTTATTAGTGTGTTGATAAACCTATGCAACTCTTCCATGTTGTTGACTTGTTTGCGATAAACGATATAGTTTTCTTTTTTTATGTTTTCTATTAACCATTCCTGTTCGCGAGGGCATGAGGTAAATCTATGAATAATGTGAAGAGAGTCCTTCATAAGAGGGCAAGTGAAAAGATATTGATCTTGTGATAGCTTCTCTGCCTGGATAATGCCAATACCCAAAGATCCTAGATTCGGCTTTAACATTACTTTTCCAAACCTATCTAACATAAAGTCCAAATCCTTGATACTATCCAGTTTCTGAGTGTATGGTACATATTTTTTAACTTGAGGATGCGGCTCCATCCACTTCCAAAACTCCCATTTATTAAAGAAGTATTCATTGAATACTATACATTTTGCTTCCGTAAGAGCCTTACGTGTAGATCTTTTCATATGATATCTTTGAAAAACAACTTGAGGAAAAGGGAAGACCCCGCGTTCCCAACAGCTTCCGTTGTTTCTATATGGATTATAGCTATATCCTTTAATTGTTTTATTTGACTTATTAATATTGGCTTCAGTACAAACATAAAGGAGGCCTTTTATCTTTTCATACTCTGAAAAATAGACTTTGAGCTCATTCAATAAAGAGCGTGTAAGTCTTTTTTTACGGACAACAATGGCAATAACAGGACCGAAGACTAATGTGTTTCGATCCATTCTTATTTCATAGTGAAGTCCCTGGGGAATCGTGAGCCCATTAAAGGTAGAGGAAGAGATATCAATGGCATCATCCTCCACTTCGTCTTTGCATTTCACGCGAACCTCCTTCACCCATTGCCCAATCTTAACCGTAAGTGAATCCGGGAAGGCAGGATACTTCCTACGGACCTGTCTAGGGATTAAAATGTCACTCGTTAGATTCTCCCTCCAGTTTATTTTCAAACTGGCCACTCCTTTCATCTTTGAGGATATTAATCATAGATTCAGTACTAAATTTCCCCTTACACTCTTATAAGAAGGCGGCATATATTTTAATGAGTATTTTAAGAGAACCATGGTTTTTTGGTCGATCAGCCGATTAACCACCTCGAACACTTCACTAGCGCTAGTACAATAAATCACTTTTCTAGGATCCATTCCATGCTCTATCGCTTTTTCTCCAAATTCTCTTGCTCGCGTTTCAGCGACAATAAGTCTATCTACATTGGCCTTAAAGATAATCTTAGCGATCTTCTTATACTGATCCATCCCGAATGGATCTCTGGCAATGGCTGGCATATGTCCAATTACAAGCACCTTCTTCCTCCCATTGGATACTTCTTTTAGAACCTCTAAGGCTGCTCGAATGGCAGAGGGAGTACAATTCCATGTATCATCAATGATTGTGCTCCCTTTGAGCCCCTTGCAAAACTCCAAATGCTTTTCTATATGCCGGAACGATGCTAGTCTTTTGATAGCTTCTTCTATTGAAATGCCGATTTGGCATACAGATGCTATTGCTGCTAGAGCGTTGTATACAGTATGTTCCCCATAACCTGGCACGTAAGCTGCATGACGATTTCCTTTATGCATAAGTGTAAAGGACATTCCATTCCCTACATACCGTATCTCCTCAGCACGATAATCAGCATCTGATTTCTTCCCTACTGTAATTAAGTTTTTGACTCTAGTTAGATTTAATTTTTGGGTGTTTTCGTCATCTGCATTGATGATGAGTTTATGATTTTGGTAATCAAACCCTTCAAGAATCTCTCCCTTTGCCCTAATATAGTTATCCATGGTTTTAATATCTCTCGTATGATTCACCTCAATGTTTAGGATTACTCGTACTTGGGGCTTGAACAGTTGGCAATTGTAAGCAAGGTTTCCAGGATACTTAACGCCCATCTCAATAACAGCTGCATCCGTTTCATCTCCAATGTTCAGTAAATATCGCAAACTCTGTTTTAAACCATTTCTGCTCTTATAAGTGGATACGACATTTCTATCTTTTGAGAGAAGATAAGTAATCATTTCTTTTGTTGTACTTTTACCGTTCGTTCCCGTAATCCCAAAAATAGGAATATGGAATAACAAACGATAATAATGAACAAACTTCTTAAAAGCCACTCCAACACTTCTAACTTGTATCAATGTTAACTTGTGTTTAATCCTCTCAAACCGTTCCGGTTTATCTGTAACCACAACGACTTGCTGTAATCTTTGTAAACGTCTTAATAGAAATCTATCTTTACTTTGCCTAACATGAAAATATAAGATATTATTTCTCATTTGTTTCCTACTAACAGCCACATCTGTAACTTTTTGATTTTCTGCCCCAGTTAATACCATTCCGTCTATCGTACCTACGATATCCACCAACATCAGAGGCTTCATTCCTAACACCCTTCCTAAAAAAATACGCTCCTCATATACATTATGTAATACACTATTAATCTGCTATTGCCTCAGTGAAAATACACAAGAGTTGACTAAGTTAGGTTAATTGCTAGGTTTCAGGGGACCCTCTAAATGAATAGACTATTAGGGAATTTAAGGCCATATGGGTATAAAAAGTAAGAGAATGGGGGGAGGAGAGAATTGGGAAAAACACAACAAATAAAACTAGATATCGTAATTCCTGCTATTAAAAAGGATCTTAAAGTACTTCCACATGTTATTGACTCTATTCACAAACAAATCAGGCATCCTATTGGTAAGATCTTTATAGTAGCCCCACAGGATGCCTCAATGATGAAGTTGTGTAAAGAGAAACATTGTAAGTTCATTCATGAAGATACCGTTTTACCTATTTTAAAGGAAGAAATCGACTATTGGTGGAATGGAAAAAACCGAGCCGGGTGGATGTTCCAACAACTACTGAAACTAAGCGGTGACACGCTTAGTAATGAAGGGCATTACCTTGTTATCGATGCAGATACCATCTTGATTCAACCCCACACCTTCATACAGGACGACAAGTTCATATTCTACTATAGAAACCTAAGAAAAAAAGAATATTATAGAGCCTATCACAGATTGCTTGGTGCTAAAGCAGAAGCCCCTTCTAGGTCCATCTCCTTTGTGAGTCACTATATGGTTTTCAATGTTAAACTCTTGAAAGAGCTAAAAAGGAAAATAGAGCAGAAACATAGCAAACCTTGGTTTGAATGTATTCTTCAAAACTTTGACAGGACGAAGTATGCGCCATTCTCCGAATATGAGACTTATGGTAACTTTATGTATTCTAATTATCGCGAACGAATCATCTTGGAAAAGTGCTTAAATCTAAGTCTGAAGAGAAAAGCATTACAACGGACCATACAATCTGACATGCATACAATAGCTGAGCATCATCGTTCGGTCTCCTTCCATCATCGTAAGTAAAACAAATAAATCCGCATTTCTACTTAGGCCATACAACAACCCCTTTATCGAGCACTGCATAAAATAATACTAAAACGTTATAACAAAGGAGGCATCGAAAGTTTGCAAAAGCAAAGATACATTGCCAGCAAGATGAAAAAAACCAAACCATTAGTGCTAGATCCTATCCTTTCGAAGTATTTACCGGAAACTACTTGGTTTAGTCCCTCTAATTTAGAAACAATGCTAGAGAAATACTCCACCATTTATATCAAACCTGACCGCGGAAATAAGGGGAGAGGCATCACCCGATTAAAGGTATTAAATGACTGGGAGTACGAAGTCTCTTATAGAAAAATAGTGAAAAACTTAAGGCCCTCAGAAGCAATCCAAGAAGTTCTAAGTAACATGAATCCTTCCAAGAAGTATATTATTCAACAAGGCATTGATGTCGCGACCTACCAGGGAAGGCCTTTTGATCTACGCGTGATTATGCAACGGCCAGCCAACCAATGGCAACTAACGTTTATGTATGCTAGAGTAGCGAATAATATAAACGCCCATGTTACCAACGTAGCAAGGGGCAGCACTCGAGTCACGATTCAAGACCTTTTTTCAAACATTGATTGTACTTTAGTAAACGTTCGTACCATTCAAGAAATAGTAGACATCTCTCATCGAATCGTTAACATCCTAAGCAATCGTTATGCACTTTGGATTGTAGGGCTCGATATTGCCATTGATAAAAACGGGGAGATCTGGTTAATTGAGCCTAACTTCGATCCTCTCTGCGGCGGTTTAAAAGCTTTAAAAGATGAGGTTTCTTATCAAAAATATCAAGAAGCCAAAAGAATGCTAAGTGAAAGCGGAAAAAAATGTTAACTTAAAAGACAGGTAGATGATCTACCTGCCTTTTCATATTTTCTTACTTCCTTATCATTTGGGAGTTGTTCGTATAACCCTTTTCCTACTTTCTGGGATTAGGGGTAATTCGTTAACCGAAATGACATCCTCCCTCTTTTTTTCAGGCCTTTTCCAGTAGGATTCATGATTAGGTAAATCATCAAACCAGGCTGCCTCCTCAGGACAGTCAAGGATCATCAGTTTACCATATTGCCCATCGCGTGCTTGATGGTATTTAAGGTAGGCTTTCCCATCCTCAATAGCTAAAATCTCAATTTTTCCGGATGTATGGCTCATAACCAATCGCGCTCTTTTACCTAAACCGGAGGTCCTTGCCTTGGCCTCCTCCACCAATTCATAAACCCTCTGGAGAGGAAGAACAAATGACTTATTTCCTGCTACAGGTCTGTTAACAAAGAAGTAATAAGGTGTGACTCCTGCCCAAGACAACCGGTCAAGCAACTCGCCTAAAACTTCGGGATCGTCATTGATGCCTTTTAATACAGGGGTTTGGTTTACTACAATCACGCCTGAGTCATGCAAAGCTCTAAAGGCTAACCGTGCTTGCTCGGTAATTTCTCTGGGATGATTGATATGGGCCATTAAATAGATTCGTTTTTGTTCCGTTGAATATTCCCGTAATAAAGATAATAAGGCTTCATCTTCGTAAATTCTCATGGGATTAAATACGGGTAATTTTGATCCGATTCGGATGATCTGTACATGCTCAATTGATCTTAACCGCTCTATAATTAATCGGAGCTTCGGAGTCGCTAACATTAAGGGATCGCCGCCGGTCAACAAAACATTGTTGATTTCTTGAGTTCTTTCAATATAATCCAGACCATCTGTGACGTCTGACATGACTTCTTTAACATCGGTTCGGAACAGACGTTTCCGGAAACAGTACCGACAGTAGGCTCCGCAGACTTCCGAAACCAGAAGCAAAGCAGTAGAGGAATATTTATGCTGACAACCCTTGACTACATAGTTTGTATCTTCATCGGATGCATCCCATCTGCCGTACTCTAACAGCTCATCGCTTGATGGAATGACTAATCTCCTGAGAGGATCGTCTGGATTTTCCCAATCGATGAGACTTAAATAATAGTCATTGAGGCGAAAAACAAACCTTTCAGTGACTTTTCTTAGTGCTTGTTTTTCCTCTTCGGTTAAACCCGGTATCTTCTCGATATTGGTAAAGTACTTCGGTAGCGTCATCTCTTTCCCCTCTATTACTCTTGGATTTATTGAAGTGGAGGTACTTAGCGAATTTCAACGGATTCAGGAATGCTTGGTAAAAAGTATCCGCATCATAAGCCTTCATTAAAGATACTTTTGCCGAACGAGAATTAGGTTCAATAAACCAGATCTCCCCGGACTTATCGATTCCAAAATCAATTCCAATTTCTCCGAATGTACCATACACTCTCTCTAGTGCAATGTACATAATCCCTAAGAAACGCGTTATCTTCTCCTTATACTCCAATATCTGTTGATCTGAGTAGTGAAGAAACTCCCTGAGGAATTGTTCAATCGGGTAAGCATCTGAATGAATTGTAATCGGTGCACCCTTATGCGCAATTCTTGCAGAAACTCCCAAGATAGTTAACTTTCCTTCTCCGTCTCTCTGGAGTTCCGCCCGGAAATCAATGTTGCTGTCTTCTAGTTTAATCAAATCAATGCCCGCTTGAATAACAAATTTCCGTTTCTTAAAAAACCTGCGAACGACACGGACAAGATCTCGAAAATGCTGTACACGGCCAACGGTCACTTCATTTACAAAATAACTGTATTCATATCCTCCCTGAGCTAGCTTTCTAACGCGGAAAATCCATCTTCCGCGACCTCCCCGTATTCCTTTCAAATAAACAGTATCAAAGTCGTTCAGGAAGTTTAGCAGATCTTGAGGATCTTTATAGAATCTTGTTGGAGGCAAGTATTTTCTAGCAGCAGGAATTTGCTGAAGTTTATCATAGACATCCCACTTATCAAAGAAGGATTTAGCATTGATATTGACTGTGTTCAAATGGGCTAGTGACCTTTCGATAAACTCTACCATCATTCCGCTTCTACCCGGGGCTCCCCTTCTTGTATAAAGAACATCAGGTAGCGGGAATATCCGCTTTTTCCATGTGAGAGATCTTTCATCAAAGTAAGTGCCCCTAATTTTTTTATTAATATAGTCAAAGTCCGGTATAGAGAAATAATAGACAGGCACTTCCGCTTCCTTACTTGCTTTAAATAACTCCTTAATCCTTGGATAACCCCTAAAGTCGTAATATTGATTATTTAATCTTCGGATTACCGCATTCGTCACAAACACGCCAACGATCGGCCTCTTTAACTGTAATATGACAGATACCCTCCTTTTGTGCATGTTTGTATATTATATTTCTACCCCCCTTGCATTCGGCACGGCGGATAGACGAATGAACAGCACATTTTAACTAGTTTTTTTCATTGAAAGTTCAAAACCCAGAAAGATCGTGACAATAATCCATTAACCGATAAAACCAATGGAGTTTTCCGGATGGTGCATGTCTTAATGCGATATGACCTGGCTTCGAATTGACTTCAAACAGCCATACCTTCCCTTGCTGATCTATGCCCAAATCAAGACCTAGTTCTCCAATAGGCTGATTAAGACTTAATTCAACTATAGTTGCGATGTGAATAGAGATTTCTTCAAGTTCGATTAATATCTTATGGGAATCAGATTTAAACCATTTTTCTAAAGCAGATTCTGCATCGGTGACCCTTCCACCCGTTCTAACATGGGTGGTCACACAATTTTTCCCAGCGACTTTTGCAATTAATCCGCTCAAGTGCCACTT
Source organism: Ammoniphilus sp. CFH 90114 (assembly GCF_004123195.1). Classification (NCBI taxonomy): domain Bacteria; kingdom Bacillati; phylum Bacillota; class Bacilli; order Caryophanales; family Paenibacillaceae; genus Ammoniphilus; species Ammoniphilus sp. CFH 90114. The sequence continues at coordinate 582,486 of NZ_SDLI01000002.1, read as the reverse complement.
ATTGCTTCCAGCCTTATTTAAGTGAACACGAAAATCAATAGGACAGCCATCAGAATGAATCAATAAAATTCCTTGCTGTACAAGATAGTCAGTTAGATCTATTTGACTTAGCTGCTCTTTTACTAATTGAGAAAACGATTGATAGTTGATTTTCACGGGGTGTAACTTCTCATAGAATTGAGCGGTATAGTGTTGTTCATCAAGTCGCGTAATTTTTATAATTCCTCTCCCAAGGCTACCACCTGTAGGCTTTAGGACGATCGTTGGATAACGATGTAACATGTCTTCGATGGTAGGTATAGTTGCATGCTTTGTTTCGGGAAGGTAGGATGAGGTTTCCATATGAGCAGCCATTAGCTGATGGAGTTTCCATTTATTAAAGAAGGAAGAATTAAAGAAGGTACAAGCCATATTCTGTTTTATGTTTTTTGTAAAATGAGGAAGTATTTTTTTTTCAAGTCTACGGTTAGGGATACAGTTATAGATGACATCAGGAAACGAAATCTTATGTTCTTCAATCCTTCCTTTTTTCCCTTCACCTACTGATAGAAAATAGCCTACTACGACTTTATTTTCCCAATCAACATCCTTTGCCTTAAATAAAAACAAATAGTTCTCATTTAAATTCATACTTGGGATTAGAGAGTTCATCTTAGACTCAAGACGGTGGATTGGGACACCCGCAATGAGGAAGCCGACTACGGGACCTAAGCGAAGAGTATTATTTTCTCGTTTCAGATGGGCAAGCTGGGAAAAAGGAATATTTAATTGAGTTGCGACATCTTGTGAAATGTAAATACGATCAAATTCATGCTTCATCCTTTCAACTTTTACAGTATCTTCTGCGTTGCCAAATCTAATCCGCATGGTTGACCGTCTATCAATCCGAAGTTGCTTAGAAACGGTTTCAGGCAGAAGGATGACATGATCTTGCAATAGATCTGTAATCTGAACCTGCAGAGGCAAAGATTTCACGGATTATCCTCCTTACATTAATAAGGACCGGTTGGGTCGTCATCTTATACTATGACCCCATGAAAGAAGTTGATATGGACAGAATGCCTAATATAGCTCTACTACACCAATAGTGTTTAATCTTCAAAAATGCATTTACCAAATCACCCCTTTATCGAATCAAGTAAATTAGGAATTATCTCTTGTTAGGGAAAGTAACAATGATAGTATTTATAGAATATTGTAATTAAAGGAGAATCTTTTCTTCTTTACTATTAAAGCTGTAGCATATTTTGCAAGACTCAAAGACTCATAAATTCCCATAAAAGACAGGAGTGAGATAAAATTATCTATCTATATGAATGCATAGCCCCTAACTATAAATTGAAAGAGGTGAAGAGTTATGATTAATAAAGTTGTTTATATCAGTACCTACATCCCTCAAAAATGTGGGTTAGCCACTTATACTCATAATTTAAGAACTAGTATAAATAAAATGAAAGAATGGACCGGTATTGACCCAGTTATTGTAGTAGCAGACACTAAATATGACCATTTTACAAGTCATACTGAACATTGGATATTGGATAAGGATCGGAAGGAGAAGTATCGCATTATGGCGGAAAGGGTTAACCAGAGTGATATATCTTTAGTATCATTGCAGCATGAATTTGGAATTTTTGGGGGAGACCATGGGAGTCACATTATCGAATTTATCAAATACCTAAAGAAACCATTGGTAACTACCTTCCATACCGTTTCACCAAAATTACCTCTCTCTCGTCGAAGACTTCTCAAAGAGATTGGCTCTAAAAGTAGCGCGATTCTTGTTATGAACCAGGGTAATCGCAAATACCTCGTAAACAAACTATTAATCCCAAGAAAAAAGGTTATAAGCATTCCTCATGGATCACCTAGTCCGCCTAACATTGATATAGCTCTATTGCGTAAAGAATTGAAATGGTCTGATAAAAAAGTTCTTCTCAGCTTTGGCTTTCTTATGGGGGGAAAAGGATTTGGGTTTATACTAGATGTTTTACCTCAGGTTGTAAGAAAAGTACCTAACACCTTATACGTTATCATTGGTGAAACCCACTCCAGTGTTAAGGAAAAAAATGGGGAGAGCTACCGTAAAAACTTGCAAAGAAAAATCAAACTCAATGGATTGCAAGATCACGTTATTATGATAGACGAATATGTCAGTGAAGATAATTTAATTAAATATATTTCCGCAGCCGACATGGTGCTCGTTCCCTATCTCAACCCTAATCATAGCAGCAGCGGAGTCCTTACGTATGCCGTTGGCTTAGGGATGCCCCTATTAGCCACTCCTTTTACTTATGCCAAAGAGGTTCTTCAGGGGCAAAAGGAAATCATGATTCCATATGGCAATTATGCAGAATGGAGGGAGCAATTGACTTCATTTTTATCTAATCGTGATAGATTAACAACATTGCAAAAGAAGATTAGTGAAATTAGTCCTACACTTCATTGGTCGCATATTGGAAAATTGCATGCAAAGATTTTTGAACAGGTACATGCAAATTACTATTTAAATTAATTTAGGCTAAAACTATGAATTGAAATTTATGAATCGATTGAGAGGGAATTAATTTGAGAACAAAAAAAACAAAGGCTAATGAAGACCAAAAGAAACCACTACTACCCGGAAGCAAATGGATCAAATGGAAACTTATTAACCAGCATGAAGATTTGAGATCTCTACAACCACAAACTGAACTCTACTCTCCTGAAGCGGTTGAGAAGTTTTTAGAGCAGTATGCTAAAGTGTTCATTAAACCGGATAAAAGCTATGGAGGCAGGCAGGTTATTCGACTGCAAAGAGAAATTGGTCAGATCGCTGCCTTACTAGGAAGAAAAAAGAGACTCTTCAAACATCTCTATGACTTTGATCAATGGCTTGAACCTATCAGGAAAGGTCGTTTATTTATCGTTCAAGAAGGAGTAGACCTTGTTACCTTGAAAGACCACCCCGTTGACTTACGAACCATTTTATTGCCGAATGAAAATAATGGATGGGAAGTCACAGGTATGTTTGCAAAAGTAGCAAAAAAGGGCAAGATCGTGACAAATGTGAAAGCCGGAGGAAAGGTCATTTCTGTCTTGGATTACTTGGGCCAAGCTGGTTACACAACAGAGGATCAGAAAGTAATGATGGAGCAGATAGAGAATCTCTCTCTTAAGATTACATGTATATTCTCCAATATTTATCGAAATAAGAAATACGGACTGGATTTAGGAATAGACAAAAATAGGAATGTGAAGTTAATTGAAGTAAATTCCAAACCCTCATTAAGGATACTAAGAAAAGTCGACGATAATATGTACTTGCGTTCGATTAGACTTCGGAGACAAAGTAAGAACCGCCAGTAGACTGACGGTATCACATTTATCATATGAAGTTCTTTTGTTAGATCAAATATTGGAGGTTTTATCTGTGATCGAACAATCAAGGCCCATCTGGAGTAACATAAAACTCGATGTTTTAATCCCAGTTCATACTAAAGACTTAGTTACCCTTCCTTACGTAGTTGATTTTCTTAGACGCAACATTAAGCATCCTATAGGGGAAATCATGATCATTTCAGCCAAACATGATAGTATCAAAAGAATTTGTGATAAGAAGGCTTGTAGATTTGTTGATGAGAATCAGGTTTTACCTATTGCGAAAGAAGATTTTCATTACGTGGGATCCTGGAAAGGAAAAAGAGTAGATCGTTCAGGGTGGATTCTCCAACAACTTATAAAATTAAGCGGCGACACTTTAAGTAAACAAACCCACTACTTAACGATAGACGCCGATACCCTCCTAATCCGTCCTCACATTTTTCTAGAAGACAATAAAACCATCTTTTATTACGGGAGTCAGAAGCAAAAATACTTGGAAGAGTACTATAGGACCATTAATAAATTGCTAGGAGGAAACGTAGTCCCTCCGATCTCACAATCCTTCATTACTCACTATATGTGCTTTGAACGATCAAAGGTTGCTGAACTAAAAAAAACGATTGAAAGCCATACAAAAAAATATTGGTACAATGCTGTCATTGAAAGTATTAATAAAAGGAAACTCATTACCTTTTCAGAATTTGAAACTTACGGTGTTTTTGTTTCCCAAAATTACCCCGGACAACTTTTGTTAAAGCCATCATTAAACATTGGAAAAAGAAGAAAAGAAATACACAATGTCTACAAATTAAATTTACCAGAGCTAGCTCAAAAATATAGATCAATTTCTTATCACCGACATTTTAGATAACATAGGGACGCTGACGTTCATAATAAATGAATGATTGGAGGAAGTATCAGAAAGATGATAATGAAAATCGCCCATGTCAGTACCTATATTCCTCAAAAGTGCGGATTAGCCACTTACACGTATAATCTAAGAGAGAGCATTGTTCAAGTGAAAAAATGGAGAAATACTGACCAAATCATTGTTATGTCAGACCTCTCCCAAAACAATCCTATGGATTCTGATTATTGGTACCTGAATCGAAATTCTATAAATGCTTATAGAGAAATGGCCATCAAAATCAATCAAAGCGATATTTCAGTAGTATCTTTACAGCATGAATTTGGCATATTTGGTGGTAAAAGGGGGCACTACATTTTAGAATTCATTAAACACCTGAAAAAGCCCCTTATAACAACATTCCACACAGTAAGGCCTAATTTGCCCCCATCTTATTTACGACTTCTTAAGGAGATCAGCTTACGAAGTGAAGCGGTCATCGTCATTTCCCAATCCAATGCTCAATTCTTACACCAAAAGCTATTCATTCCAAAACAAAAGATATTTTGCATTCCGCACGGCTCTCCACAACCTCTCAACCAGGATCGTGATCATATTAGAAAAGAATTGAATTGGGCTGGAAAAAGAGTGATTCTTTCTTTTGGTCTCTTGAGACCAGGGAAAGGAATGAAATTTGCTATTGAGTGTCTGCCTGATGTAGTAAAAGCCATGCCAAATACAGAATATTACATCGTGGGTGAGACTCATCCAGCTATTAAAAAGCGGAGAGGTGAAGGTTATCGAAAGAAACTTCAAAGAACAATTAACCGCTTAGGTTTGAAAAACCATGTCTTCTTAATCAATCAATATTTAAAAGAAAAAGACTTGATCAGGTATATTCCGGCAAGTGACTTAATCATCGTTCCTTACCCTAATCTCCATCGCAATAGCAGCGGAGTTCTCTCGTATGCGGTGAGCATGGGAAAACCTCTCCTTGCTACTCCCTTCTCCTATGCAAAGGAAGTACTTGGCAAACATAAGGAACTAATGCTCCCCTATGGTGATCATACCCTTTGGTCAAAGAAATTAATCTCCATTTTATCAGACCCTCTCACCCTGAATCTTTGGAGAGACAGAATTCGCAAAACGGGTGAATCATTACATTGGCCACAAATCGCAGCCCAGCATATACAAGTTTTTGAACAAATACACTCGGGACATGTTTAAACGGAGGGCCTCTGGCTCTCCGTCTTAAGCATTAATGTTAAATTCTCTAACTTAGCTTACGTACAACTCGGATACAACGATAGTCACAGCAATGTTCATAATTCACGTTATCGCAAATTTCATCCACTGCTTCTTTCACTTCGATACGATCATAATCATGGAAGGCTATTAACCCTCCTGGAACAACTCGAGAAGCATAATGTTCAATATCATGCATTACACCTTGGTAGGTATGATCCCCATCCACAAAAAGACCTGCTATGGTAGGTGGGCAATCCTTGTACGCCTGATTACTATATTTTTTAATAGGTATGACATGATCCGATAAACCCAGTGCTTGTATATTACTAAGAAAATCTTGATAATAATCCTGATTATATAGTGTAAATTGGTATTCTATATGAGGTGTAAAAGGATCTATTGCATACACCGGTCGTTTCTTAAAACTAAGAACTTGGCTGCCCAGAGCTAAAGCTGCGGTGCTTTTTCCTTTATACGATCCAATTTCAACCAATGCGCCTGGCAAGTGATCAACCATCATAGGAAGATGAAGTAGAAAAAAAGGCTCAAGTCCCAACAACCATCCTTCAAGGCCATCAACTTTTTTTAGAAGACTCTCTACCCAACGATTCTTTAAATTCATTTATGGTGCTCTCTCCTTCCTCAAATGAAACTAACTTATCAAATACTTCTACCAGACAATCGTATTTGCCGTATAAATGAACGACGTTTCGTTCTTTAAAAATCATTCTTTTCTCTTGGATTTCTCCATTTTGACTTACGAATGATGATAATAAATTAGTAACTCGCCAATTGTCCTCACAGATTTTAATTGGGATGGCTTGGAGCATGTGTAAAATCGACCCTTTAAATATATTAAATTGGTTTGGATAGTCAACGGATAAAGCGTGATATTCTTGCAGTACTTTTTCCATATACCTGAAGTCAGTGATACCAATATATTGTAAGGATATAATGCAGACATCCATCACTGGATGTTTCTGCTGGAAAAAAATCATGTTTCTTGCTTGCTCTTCCTTTATACTTAGTTTAATTGGATGCTCTTGATGGTATAAATGAATACGAGGGTCAGCAATATAATGCGCTCCTGCATTAGATAACCGATAGCCAAATTCATAGTCCTCCAAGCCCCAACCCTGGAATTGGTCATCATATAATCCCGCGATATCGATAAAGGATCTTCTGACGGAGTGGTTGAGCCCTATACAGAATAGCCAAGATAAGCGGCAGCCATCGCTGCTGTATCCCAATTGTTCAAATAGTTTTTTTTCATAACTTCTAGGCTTGCTCAGTCTCTGAATGGATTGAAAGTTTTTCACATCAGCTCTCCGTAGCAATTTAAGAGGGCTGGAAAGTTCTTTTATTACCCGAGGAAGTTCTTTATGGGTTACATCTCTTCCCACCATATTCTTAACTCTCTTACTGAAATGTTCGCTCGTCTTCATAAAGTTTTGAAGACTCTTCCATTGCCAGTCTTGAAAATCAGGGAAAAGAAAGCTGTATATAAGATTGATACTTCCCCCTGTTACAACGGCTCTCTCATGGGTTTGATGATTATTGAAGTGTAGTCTGACAAAGTTAGGATCCACAATGACTTCAGCGTCCAAAAAAACAATAATCTCTCCCCTAGCATGCTGAATACCAACATTTCTGGAAGGGGCAAGCCCTAGATTTCGTGGATTTCTTATATATTGAAAGGGATAAGGTAGAGTCGTTTCCTTTAATTTGGGGGTTCTGTCCGTGGAGGCATCATCAATCAATAATACTTCAAACTTGGATAAGTCATAATCCTGCTTGGATAGGGCATATAAAGTTAGTTTATTTAAAGGGTATCGATTGTAAGAAGGAATGACAATACTGACATCAATGCTCATAAGTATTCCTCCTATTCCTAATATAGGTTTATTTTTATGATCTATATCCTCCTCGTGAAACGGCAGATGCCCTTTCTAAGTCAGGATAGGATAGGTTCAATTATTATAGAATTCTATCGCCTTCCTTCTCCATTTTTCGCGCAAACGATGAGCCTGCCTAATTCTTCCCTTAGCCTCATAGTCCCTCAGCTCTCGTAATTTATTTTTATATCGTACTGTATTTTTCCAAGGAGGAGACACAGAGAGCAAATTAAGCTCTGGATCTAAAAAGCCAAATTTTTGATATATAATTCGAAGGTTAATATCCAAGTTCTCCCCTTCTTCTCCTAATGTCCTCGGATGTTCTTGATGAAACCCTACCCTTTTCTTGATACTTACAAAAGATAACCCCTTCTGATACAAGCGGTAGCCTAATTCCCAGTCCTCTAATCCATATCTAATAAACTTCTCCTCAAAACAACCTACACGTAGCAAATCCCTTTTCTTTATAGAGACGCATCGTGTCACTAATAAAAGCCATGATGCCACATCTGTTTCTCTATAGGCTTTCCTTGCTTCGCGACTTCCTGTTGACCATTTATAAACGTATTTTCCAATATCATGAAAGCGATGGTATAAGTCCTCCGGTTTTAGAACAGATACAATATTCTTTTCTGAGCCCCAAAAAGTATCCTGCCAAAGACCAAGTGGCTTTAGAACTTCATGCATTTCCCATTTTTGCTTCTCTGTAAACTCCGGATAATACTGGACATAAGTTCTATTCCACGAACCAGGAATTCCTGATACCACAGTTTTAGGGTATCTCTTGTGATATTTGTGAATGATCTCAAGAAACTCTGGAATTACGATAAAGTCTGCATCACAAAAAATAACATATTTACCTCTTGCAAGAGAGATTCCATGATTCCTTGCATAAGATCTACCCGATTTTTTTTCTGTATTCGAATAAATTAATGGATAGGATGCTTCAAATTTCTTTACTACTTTCTTGGTTTGATCCGTTGATCCGTCATCAACAACGATAACCTCGAATTTTTCTTTCGAAAAGGTTTGTAGATTAAACGAAGCTAGAGTTAAAGGTAATTGTTCTGCGCGGTTATATGCAGGGATAATAACACTATACCTCATAATTTCATTTTCACCTCCACCGCTTCACTTCACACTGGAATATAACTGGTTTACATACTTAGCAAACAACTGATATTTTTTCTTTCGCTTCACTTTATTTAATTCTGTCCAGAATAATCCTTCATCTAAGGGGGCAGCATTAGGTGGAAGCAAATTCAAACCCGGAAATTTAACTTTTGCACACCTCCAAATCAATTTGTCTAGTTGACAGCTAAACTCTTTTGAAATGATTCCATCGGAGAGCAACTGTTCCCGTTGAAACAAAAAGTCGCTTTTCTTTTGCTCTTTTCCAATCGAGACGCAGTGGCAAAGTGCCAGTTCTGGGGATTGGTGCTTATTAACCATATACTCTATATTGCGCCTCAAATCATCGTTCTGTTTGCTCATATTTCGTACGTGTTCCTGATGATAATTTCTAAGGGTTGGGTCTACGATAAATTTTAACCGCTCTTTCCACAAGCGATAGCCAACGTCAGTATCCTCGCAGCCATATCCGACAAATTTTTCGTCGAAGCCCCCTATTTTCCTAAGGTGCTTTTTCCTAACCGATACGTTCATGACTACAAAAAATACCCAGATAAAAAAATAGGGATGATTACCATAGGGAGCAAAGTATCTTGAAATATCCGTATCGAAATGAAGCAGTGGGGAATTCTTCATTCTACTGACTTCCTTTTCCTTAAGAAGGCGAGTGTAGCGCTTAAATTGGAGTTTTTCCTTTGCAGAAGAGTACCTTTTCCTCAGTTTAGGCCTATCTTGCACAAGAGACTTTACTAGGCGAAAGGTATGAGGCTTAAAGTCTTGATAGAGATAAGAATAAACGGATTGCCAGAAAGACCCGCAAACGACTGCATATTTGGACTTCCTATGATAATTTGCATGTCGTTCAATAAAATCCCTTTCAACGATCATATCGCTGTCACTAAAAAGAATCACGTCCCCACCAGCAGCTTCAATCCCCGCATTGCGTGCCCCTGCCCGGCCTTTATTAGGGTTGTTAAAAATATATTTTACTTCAAAATCCCAAGTCTTCCGTTCGAACCACTGCTTCGTACCATCCTGAGATCCATCGTCCACAATAACGACTTCAAAGTTCGGATAGGTTTGATAACGATAGGACTCAAGCGCATAACGCAGCCTCTCCTTCGAATTGTAAGTCGTTAACACTACACTTATTTTGGGTGTCATACAATCAGATACTCCAAACTATTGATCCCCTTTCTGTCCTTTACTCATTCGTTTCATAAATTTCATGAGATCTTCCAGTGTTCCCAAATCTTCATACTCTTTTCCTACAACACAACCTATCTTCATGCCATCGGTCTTAGCTCTCATAAACACGTCACCTAATACAAGCTCATTTTCCCCTTTATACTCATCTTGACAGCGCGTTAGATATTGCTGGAAAGACAATCTCCAAACCGCTGTACCCCAAGCGAATTTCGTTTTCGGCTTTACCTTTGGTTTATCATGAATGTCAAGGACATGACCGATACCATTCTCCTGTTCTTTAAAACGGACCATACCCAACTTCCACCAGGAACTGGTTGGAAACACCCCCAATACAACATGAAGGTCTTGATTATTTTTCATTACCTCTATCATTTTTTCAAATAAACTGGGAGGTTGAAAATAAGTATCAGGCATCCCGAAGAGCAGTAACGTATCATCATCTCCCCAAATCCAAGAAGTGACTTGGGCAAGAGCATCTACCATACCTTTCTGCTTAGGCTGATAAAGATAAGAAAAGTTCATACCTAACTCTTTTCCATTTAAATAATAGCGGGGAATATCCGTTTTCTGTGGATTAATTACAAAAAATACATGATTCACCTTAGCCTGTTGAAGGGATTTAATTAAATGAAGAGATATTGGGCTTACTCTTAAGTTTCCATTAACAGTCTGAAATCCTGCAGGATATAACTCTTTTGAAAAGGGTAGAGGCTGTAGCCTACTCCCCAATCCCGCTGCAGGAATAATCCCTATTAATCTCAAAGGTTTAGTCCCTCCTCTCCTGTCTACGTGCAAATGCTACTCTTATTATATGGTCTAACAAAAAAACGAACACGGCTTGCACCCTGTTTCTAATCCCTATTAGCGTACAATTTTTAACAAAAATAAAATGAAAGCAGCTGGCCTCTACTATGAGCTGCTGCCTTCCTCCTGTGAGAGAAAGTTAATCTCTAGCGCAATTCTGTTCAACCTCCTCCCAAGTCATATAAATTCTCTGTATATCTTCTTCTATTAATTCACTGCCTAATTGGACCTCAATAAATTCTAGATTCGAAATGGCCATTATTCCATGTTTCACCCCTACTGGTATCTGAAGTACATCATTAGGTTTTACGCGGTAGATCTTGCCATCTATTGCAAATTCCCCGTCACCTGAGATAATTGTCCAAACTTCGTTTCTTTTCTGATGAAGTTGATAGCTGATGTTTTTTCCTTGATTAATTTTTATACGTTTAGTTAGTACTTCATTTCCATTCGGCGTCTTAATATGCTCCAATACTCGGTAGCAGCCCCACCGCCGCTCTTCATACATCGGCCTATTCTTATTGTCCTTCACATATTGCTTAATCTGATCACTTGCTGATTTCTCAGATACTAGAATTCCATCCGGACTAACAGCAACAATAGTATTTGTTAACCCCAAAACCGATACGGGCAAGTTTAATTCATTTATCAGATGAGTATTTATTGAGTCTGAACTCACCATTCCCTTTCCTAATACATAGGAATCCATTTTAGCGGTTAAAGTACTCCAGGTTCCTAAGTCAAACCAAGATCCATTAAAGGGAATGGCGATGATATTTTGTGCTTTTTCTACTACTTCATAATCGAAACTAGAAATAGGCAACTTTCCATATGACTCTAGCAATTGATTATAATCCTTTGGCAATCCCTTTTGTTCAAGCAAAGATAGAATAAACCCTAGTTTGAATGCAAAAACGCCACAATTCCACAATGCTCCATGGTCAATGAGTTCTTTTGCTCGGTCTGCACACGGCTTCTCTACAAAACCACGTACCGGTATTGGTGTACTCTGCTCTTCTCCCTCGCCTTTAGACTTAGGAATAATATAGCCAAAATTCGTTGCGGCATAGTCAGGAGTTTTACCTATGAGAGCCAAATCAGCTTTTAATTGGATTAAGTATTCTTCTAACTTTAAGATCGACTTATAATATTCTTCTCCTACATAAGGATCTGCAGGCATAAAACAAACAATTTCATCTAATGGAATCCGCTCAATGGAATATAAATAAGTGGAGGCTAAGGCTATTGCTGGAAAAGTATCTCTGCACTCAGGCTCAATAATAAGAGGGACATCACCCAACTGATTTTGCAAGATATCGATATGAGATTTTCCTGTACTAATTCTTGCTGCATCCTGTAAACCAACAGACTTTAGTTGTCTCCAGATCCTTTGAACCATAGACTCAAATTGACCGCTTGGCCCCCTTAACACTTTCAAGAATTGCTTGGATCTAGAATTGTTAGAAAGGGGCCATAACCTCTTACCGGAACCACCAGAAAGTAGAACGAGTTTCATTTGAACACCCCTTAATGAAATTACCGACTCTACTCCTATACTATGAATTATTTTCCTATCGGTTTTAGGTAGATAGCTAACTTTGTAAAAATCATCAAAAAACTAGATGTCATTCTATTAAAATAACTGACATGTAATAGTTTACTACACAATCTTTTTAAGGTTAGTCCGCATATTGTAAAAGTGGGAACACCAAAAACTAGAGAGGAGGGTTATAATCTATGAACAAAAGGAAAGAAGTAATAGAACTTAACAACGAGCGTTTAAAAGGAAGCAATGTGAAAATCGACGTTTTCATACCTGTCATTGAGAAGGACATCATGGTTCTCCCGTCTGTTATCGACGGCATTAGAAGTCATGTTATGCATCCCATAGGGAAATTCTATATCATATCCCCAGAAAGTGAACTCATTAAAGAATGGTGTAGGAAGAAGAAGTGTACGTTCATTGATGAAAATACCGTGCTGCCTATTACCAAGCAAGAAGCTGGTTCAGGATGGATATATCAACAGTTGCTAAAATTAAACGCTGACAAAATATGCTTGAATAAGCATATCTTAGTTGCTGATGCGGATACCATTTTTATAGCTCCTCACGCTTTCATCCGAGGAAAGAAGACTATTTTTTACTGTGCAAAAAACTATTGGGATTATCCACCCATATTCGATCATTTTGCCAATTTAACAGGGCTGCAAGCGGTTGCCCCCATTTCATTAATTAATCATTATATGCTCTTCAGCAAAAAGCGACTCATGAAATTAAAAAGGAGAATAGAATCTATCCATGGTAAGCCGTGGTATCAGGCAGTACTAGATACGATCGACCCAACCGCCTATTGTCCAATTTCCGAATTTGAAATATACGGAAATTACATGCTAGCTAAGCATCCTTCAAAAGTTATTCTAGCCAAGGGGAAAAATCGCGAGCGCAGAAGCAGTGATTTTTACAAATTGCATACTTTAAACTTTAACAAGTTGTCCAAAAAGTTCAATAGCATCTCCTTTCATAATCGAGGATAAAAAGATAATGAAGCAACCCTATCTATGGTATAAGGTTGCTTTATTTATTTATTCATATAACCCTTTCCTATAAATTTGTTTATTTTTCTAATAAGGGCATCTGTTTTTTTGTAACCTATTTTCCTAAGTCTGTTATTCATAAATCGCTTATGATAGTGGATAATATACGGTCTTATACTGTCAGGGGAGAATTTTTCATGCACCTTCTGATTAGTCTGGAAGTTCATTTTAAGAGGAAAGGGGGAAAACGGGAATTTTCCATCTTGAAGGGCTAAAGTCAGTGCGATTTGATCGGTAAAATAGCTTTGTTCGGCTAGCTTCAGTAATTCTCCTTCATAATGGTCAAGTAACAAAAGTATATACTTTTTCCACAATTTTCTTAAGGGCTCAACATATTGTCTAGGTATCGCTATAACTCCCGAATTGAAATAGGGGACGGTTTTATTTCCTAAGAAGGTTTCCATTTTCTTTTTGGGGAAGGGAATATCAAAGGTGGAGAACACAAGCTTCCATTGTTTACGGGATAAGAAGTCAACATAGACCGGTGCTGCTTGAATACGATCACCCTTGATTTGTTTCGTAAAATCACGAGCAACCGCTATATCACAATCTAGAAGTAGTAAGACGTCGAACTTCAATTGGTTATCTATCTCCAACATTCTAACCTTATTCGAACAAGGAGATCTTACATCGAATGGTTGGGAAATTCGCACATCCACACCTAGATCCTTTAACTCCTTCTCAATGCTAGGATCTACACTTTGATTAAAATAAACCATGCATTTCTGCTCGGCCATCTTCCCTCCAAAATGTTTTAAGGTCTTGAATAACACTAGAATCCTCTTATGATAGAGCTCCGTATTTTCACCGAAACATGAAATCACAACTGTTTTCTTGCCTCCCATGTCTTACCTCCTTTCTCCTAACTCCTAATTTACCTTTCATATATTGTTATTTTAAAAAGTAACGGTTTGATTTTTTAAATGGGTTCTTCTTTTTCTTCTGGTAGGAAGCAAAATTTTTTCTATAGGCAATTCTTGATTCGTCAAAGATGGGTTCACCGCTCGCAAAAAAGTCATAACTCCATGCTGTTTTTTTGTGATTCTGTTGTCCCATTTCTCTTAACTCTGTCATATAACGATCCTTTAATTTAAGAAGGTTGGCCTGGCTCATTGAATCATGGGAAAATTTTTTTACCATACTTTTTAATCTCCCCGTTTCGGCACCGGAAAAGTGAAAAAACTTCAACTGCTCCCCGTTAACCCGCCAACTTTCTTCTTTCAGCGAGACTTTTCTGTTAGCAGTATTCCAATAAGCAACATTATAGCCTGGGTGAGTAATAGCTCCTGCATTAAAAAAATAAAGAGCTAAATTTAACCATTTCTGGTCAAAAAAGAGACCTTCTGCAATGTCCTTATAACAGTAATGTTCTAACCTCTTGTGCCACCAGTCAAGAAAACGTCGTGACTCCTTAGAGTTCTTAAGGGCCAAAAAACCTGCATTAAATATTCCGGTTCGCAAAATGGGGAGTTCAAACTTAGGTACGCTAGCATCGCTAGCCTGTATTGTAGTATGGGGGGTAAACAAGATGTCATGATTCGAAAATAAGGCGGGGATCTCTGTCAGAGGGGCATATAAACGGATATCGGTATCTAAATAAACAAAAGTTTGTTCTTGTTTGTATTGATCCATGACGTATTTTAGGAGTGCCGCTTTCAGGGAGTTAGCAGCTTCAAACCTGTTATATTTAAAGATAAATTGGTTGAAATGATTAAGCCCTAGGTCTTTTGCTAGGACCAAGTTATCAAAAGGAGTAAAGTCCCATAAAGAGGGATCCAGTTTTTTCTCCACAACACACAAGACAACGATAGCATGAGGCATGTGTTCCTTTATAGATTTTGCCATCACTTTTGCTCTAGGGATGTGATTATTCGTAGTAACACTACAAATGAGCATAAGTTACCTCCCTTATTTAGTGTTTATATATCCACTTCCTTACCTCTTTATCTTTAATGGGGTGGACCACATAAACATGATCCTTCTTTTTTGCCTTTTTTACCTCTTTTAAAGTAAGGGCAGGTTTCCAACGAAGAAACTTCTTGAACGATGATGGATACCTTCTAAATTTTGCATTGCAGGAGACTGCAAGTGTAGGATAGAGCATCTCTCCCATATTACGAACCTTTACTTTTGAAAAGAATTCCTCTATCCGCTTGTTGTTTATTTTATCTAGCATTTTCTTAACAATCTTCCTCCTATAACACTGCAAGGGATTCGATGTTCTATATATCTTGCTTGGGAGAATATCTTTCCAGTATTCCCTTTCTTCTAGAAGCATTTCAGCCGGCTTCCAAATATCCCGATCAGTATGATCATACGTTTTTGTAAACTTCCACATGCAATCATAACCTACCATTGCTTTTTCTAACATGGCTTCATAACCATGATTCACAAACATCATGTCATACTCCATATAGACCAAGTAGTTATATTTTACTTTTTCCTCTTCTAACCATCTCGCGACGTCATAGAACATACGCCCCGTCATCGTAGGCTCAAAAGGTCTGCTATAAGGACAAATTTTTATTTTCTCTTTCTTCCTCGTTCTCATCCCAAATTTAGGATTAGTACCCCCATTATAAAGAATGATACAAGTATCCTTTTTATTGTATTTTTTTATGTTTCTCACCTGCTGAAGGAGGGCATCTTCATCTTCATGAGCTAACAGGGCATAAACAATCATCTAACAGCCCAACCTTCATCGCACACTTTTTTCTTAAAATAAGGATCATCGAGAACCAAGCCAAACCCTGGTAGATCTGGAACCAGAACTTTCCCCTCTTTAATTTCATAGCCTGATGTACACACACCGGGCACATGGACTTCATCCCACTCTATAAAGGTGAATTTATCCATATAGCAAGCAATATGGGCACTCGCATAATTGCCGAATGGTCCGCCGTAATTATGTGGCGCCTGTTTCACCCTCGTTCCTTTTAATTCGTCCTCCAATTCCAGCAGCTTGTTAAAACCGTAAAATCGTATATCATACTGAATCATGTCTATGAGCCCTTTCTTCGCCCAATCCACGAGAGCCGGGGCTGCTGTTAACCCTTCCCCATCAGCTATCATGACATGAATCTTATGCAGATTCATCCACTCATGTAGGTCTTCAAGTAAGATAGGATCTTCGTAGAATGGCTCTTCAATAAAAGTAAGGTTAGAATGAGCGGTCTCGGCAAGTACCTGCTTGGTTATATTCAAATTATAACTATTATTCGCATCAATCATAATATGAGCGCTAGAACCGACAGCTTCTCGTATACCATTAATAACAGCGATATCCCTATTAATCCCTTCCATTAACGGCATATGACGTGCTCCACGACCGACCTTTATCTTGAAGGATCGATGCCCCATGTTCCAACCATCCAACGCTCTCTCCTGCATAAACTTTATAGCTTCAACCTGATTGGACAAATGAAGTTCATCAAAGTACAATGTCGATTCGTAAATAGGTACTTGGAGTTGCGTAATTAATTTCTCACCTGAAATAATATCGTATACCGGCTTACCAGTGACCTTCCCTAGCCAGTCTAGTAACGGATACTCCAGCGATCTAAATTCTTCATTAATCCTGCCGTTCGAGCTGAAAATGTGGCGGACAGGCTTACCAATCCAATGACTGGCTTGAGATTTCGTTATCCTGGACCAGCCAAAACCAGTGATACCTTCGATTGTCACTCTTGCCACTTCGTTCATGTATACTTTTCCATGCCAACCTTTTCTAGCATTACAGCCTATTTCTCTCCATCGTTCCCCAGGCAACAACACCCATTCTACTTTCTCTATCCGTGCACTTGAATTGAGAATAGACGATAAATCCACCAGCCTACCTCCTTTGCTTAGATCGTCAATTTAGCCCTTTTTATATATCCATTCACGAACCTCTTCATCCTTCACGGGATGTACGGCAAAGATATTACTTTTCTTCTTTGCTCGTTTCATATCTCCGATGGTTAAAGATGGCCTCCATCTCAAATACTTTTTTGTATTACCTGGGAAGGTTCGAACTTTCGCACCGCAGGAAACGGCAAGGGTGGGATACAGCATTTCTCCCATACATCTGATTTTCACCTTGGAAAAAAACTCCTCCCACCTGTCCGGAGAAATTTTCTCTAGTATCTTTGACATGATCTTTCGACGATAAGTTTGGAGTGGGTTAAATGTTCGCGTAAGAATACCTCCTGGAAATATATCACCCCATGGCTCTATTTCTTGAAGCATGAACTTACCTGGCTCCCACTTTGTTTTTTCAGGGTCTGTAATTGTACGATTAATCTTCCATATGCAATCATAATCTTTAAGCCATTCATCAAGGGCATCTTCAAAGCCATCATTGACAAACATCATATCTGATTCAAAATAAACAAGGTAATCATATTTTACTTTTGTTTCCTTTAACCATCTTGCAACATCGTAGAACATTCTTCCGGTACCCTTAGGTTGAAACGGCCTGCTGTATGGGCAAATCTTTATCTTTTCTTTCTTGGCTACCTTTTTTCCAAACTTTTTATTGTTTCCACCATTGTACAAGACAATCAGTACATCATCTCGGTTATACTTCTTGATGTTCCTCACCTGTTGTAATAGCGCCTTTTCATCCTCATGGGCCAACAAGGCATAACAAATCATCGTTTTCACCTCCGATACTTAAATTTTCTTTTCTGCAATCTCCTTAAACAGCGTTAATGCCCGAGCAACCGCCTGGTCCATATTGTAATACTTGTAGTCAGCTAATCGACCAGCAAAAAGAACCTGGTCCTTAATCTGCTCTGCTTCCTTAGCATAGAGCCCGTAACTCTTGCGATTGTCTTCACGTGGGATAGGGTAATAAGGTTCATTCTCTTTAGGGTTATAAGACTGGGGAAATACGAACGAGATCGTAGTATGCCTTGAATTTTGTCCTGTCAGATGCTTTTGTTCCAATACTCGCGTAAAGTCGTATTCATGTGGATAATTAATGGTCCCTACTTCTTGATAATACTCTTGATTCATGTTTTGAAACTCAAAGCGAAGGCTGCGATAAGGGAGGGTGCCATGCTTATATTGAAAATACTCATCAATCGGTCCCGTGTATATCATTCGATCAAACTTAATAGCACCAATAAGCTCTCGATAGTCTGTATTTAATAAAAGTTTGATGTTCGGATGGCGCAGCATTCGGCTGAATAATACGGTATATCCATGTTTAGGCATTCCCTGATACGTGTCTTGAAAGTATCGGTTATCCCTGCTAATATACACCGGAACGCGTGCTGTTACCGATCGATCCAATTCTTCTGGGTTCAACTGCCAATGTTTCAAAGTGTACTCATAGTACACTTTTTTGTAGACGTACTCTGCTAAAAAAGTTAAATCCCCACTTGCTGTTTCACGAAGCTTTAAGATAGGGACTTTCGTACCGAAACCAAAATTGGAAATGAGGAGTTCTTCCAGCTTTTCAGCATACCTTGGAGGGAAAAGTTCATAGAGGGAGTTCAAGTTGAAGGGAACAGGAATCTTCTTACCGTCAACTACAGATAAAACCTGGTGGAAATAAGGGCGCCACTCCGTAAACTTAGACAAGTACTGCCAAACCATTTTCGAATTAGTATGAAACGTATGAGAACCATATTTATGAATCAGGATTCCGTTGTCGTCATAACAATCATAAGAATTCCCACCTATATGTTCTCGTCTGTCCACTAATAGGACCTTTTGATTCATTTGGGATGCAATACGCTCAGCTAGAGTCGCTCCGGTAAAGCCCGCCCCAACGATCAGCCAATCTACTTTCATTCATTTACCCTACCTTCCCGAAATTTGTCTATTTTATCTTCCTATACTTTTTTAATATTTTCCGTACTTTATCGGGATTCTCTTCAACCACGTTATCGCAAGTAAAGCTGCCTCTGATATTTCGATTATGAATAATATACACATAATTCTTCTTTGGCATATATTCATGAGGAAGCTTCACTGCCCCAGGATGGCCGCCTTTAAGCTGATATCGAAATCCTTTTAAATAATCACTCGTTTTGTAGATTAGTGTATAGAAAGGAGGGGATTTCCTAGGGTCAATGGACAACCGATGATGGACAGCATCATATTTATATCCCTTATTATTAATTAATACTTGGGTATCTTTTTTTGGCTTCCAGTCATAAAGCTGCTGGACAAAAGTCCTATGGTACATATCATCTGAATCCAGTCGCACCATAAACAGAAAATCAGAACCGTCTGCATACCTCATTACATGTTCTTCGATCTCTCCAAATCTTATAAATCTGATATTGTGAGGTAGCCTATCAAACTGATTAAGACTCTCGGTTACTATTTCCTCAGATGCTGGATCATACTTAATTAAGGCTAGAAAATTTTGATTGGTTTGTGCCTTTAAGCTTTGACAAGTATACTTCATAAAGATGGACAACCTTTGATCGATCCAAGGCTTCGTCAGCCTAGCGATATGATCGGTGCCGTTGTTCCTATTCTTTTTTTTCAGTTCATTGAAGCTCAGGTTAAAAACAATGCATTTTTTAGGCATTATCTCTCCTCCTAATAAAAACGCCAACCTAGTTCTTTTCTACTAATTCCGCAATTTGAAGATAACCTGATTTATTAGTCGTATAGACGGGCAGATATTGACTCCCCCACTTATTTAAGTAATATTCAATTACTTGTCTCCTTAGCAAGTTACGATGCTCAATAAAATTCTTTTGGGTTAATTGATTTCCATGCTTTCGTCGATTGCCTAGATGCTTGTCAATCCAATATATCGGATATCTGTCTATCAATTTAAGACAGATTCTCCGGTCCTCCATTAGCCTGCCTTCAAACGGGTCATTCGTATCCCATCCTCCAACGGAACGAACAGCTTCTGTTCGAAAGCATCTTGGCTGTAACATATTTTTAAAATATCGCAAGAAATCATATTTATTCTCAAACGATCGGTGGCGCATATAGCTTTTGACCACAAGTTCACCATCTTTTTCCTTCACAATATTAACATTTCCATAAAACAAAGCCGTTTCTTTAGATGCTTTTTGAATCGCTTTATTGAATTCTTTCAGAGTTCTCCTCTCAAACCAATCATCTGAATCTAATTGTACAAAGTATGGAGTATCAACCATAGATAAAGCATGGTTCATTACTTTTGATATTCCTACATTTTCTTTCAGTTTTACGTAGGTTATCCTTTTGTCGTTTAGAAATGCTTTAACTACTTTTTCTGAATTATCCGTCGAGCCATCATCAACTATTAATAACAGCCATCGTTCAAAAGTTTGCTTAAGGACACTTTTAATGGCCTTCTTTAAGGTATGCTCCCGATTAAAGGTTGGGATTACAACGGTAAAGAGCGGATTGCTCATTTCTAAGAACACCTCATTATTTCAGTTTTCCAGTAGCAGGTCATGGCTGCTGCTCATCGTTAGGGATCAATTCTTTTAAGACTAACCATCCATCCTTTCGCATCTCAAACACAGGCTTATAATGTCCTCCCCAATGCTCTAACATCTTCGTGTACAGCCATCTTCTTACTGTCGCAAATTTAGCCCGGTCAATCTTTGTTAAGTTTGTGGTGTGGATTCTGTAATTGTAAAGGTCTACATCGATCCAATGGAATTGACTGATGTTGATTAGCTTAAGGAGCAAATAACGATCTTCTCCTAATCGCCCTTCATAAGGAATATCCGGCTCAAATCCTCCTACTTCTCTTACGCTTTCCGTACGCAAAAAACGAGGATAGGGTATATAGGGGTACATAATAAAATCATATCTATCCTGAAAGGAACGATATTTTTGGACGCTCCGTAATTTTAATCCCCGCTCCTCTTGCTTCCAACGAATGGTATTTCCGTATACTAAGGAAACCGTTTGAGGCTGGGTCTCTATGGCCTCTAAGAGAAGCTCTAAGGCGTTTGGTTCTAGCCAGTCATCGGAATCAAGAATAACAAAATATGGAGACGTAATTTGGGATAAAGCAAAATTCAGGGTTTTTCCTGTACCTAAATTGTATGGCATCTCTATTAAGTGAATACGTGGATGTGCTAAAAACCGTGATGCTACTTCAACTGAATCATCTGTTGAAGCATCATCAATAATTAATAATTCCCAATCCTCGCAGGTCTGCCGCAGAATACTTTCTACTGCTTGAGAAAGATAGGAAGAACGATTATAAACGGGAATAACGACGGTTATCTTGCTCAAAATCATCACCTCCCTTTTACTTACAATTAATCACTCCAATCTGTCTTCTTATCATATGGATTTATAGATTTATATGAAACGGCTGATAACCTAGTAGGAAAAATAGTCTAGAATAAAAGGGCTATACACCAAACAGCCCTGCCTTAATTGGCAGAGCTGTTTCTACCTACACCCCAGTACAGAAAACCATAAGACTCCAGTTCCTTTTGAGGTAGAACATTCCTCGCATCAAATACATGTTGGCCTTTCATTTCTTCCTTTACCTTGAGCCAATCAAGATATAGGAATTCTTTCCATTCCGTACATAGTAGGATCGCATCGGTGTTTTTAATAGCTTGGTAAGCCGTTTTTGCTAAAATAATATCGGGAAATCTATCCTTTATTTTAGAATGAACAATAGGATCATAGGCGATGACAAATGCGCCAGCTTGCAGTAAAAGTGGAATTAATTTCAAGGAGGGGGCTTCCCTTATATCATCCGTATCTGGCTTGAAGGCTAACCCAAGTAAAGCAACTCGTTTCCCATGGAATCCTTTCAATTTATTACTCATTTGCTCTAATAGCCATTCTGGCTGACTGTTGTTGACTTCCTGAACTTGTCGCAGGATGGACATTTCCATTTTTGCATTTTTTCCCATAGAATATAAAGCCGCTACATCCTTAGGGAAGCAGGAACCCCCATAGCCCACACCAGCTTGTAGAAAATGAGGACCAATACGCTTATCGAGCCCCATTCCCTTAGCGACATCCGTTACATCAACTCGTAATAGATCACAAAGCTTTGCTATTTCATTGATGTATGATATCTTCGTAGCGAGGAAAGCATTAGAGGCATATTTAATCATTTCAGCATTACGGGGCGTTGTAATAAAGAGCGGTGCATCTACTTTTTCATAAAGCTTACACATTTTTTCTTTTGCAACTTCAGAATCACTCCCAATTACGATTCGATCTGGTTTGCGAGCATCCTGTAATGCCTTTCCCTCCTGAAGAAATTCCGGATTTGAAATGACATCGACTGCCACTTGGAGCTTGCGCTGTCTGATTTCACTTATTATTAATTCTTTTACCCTATCCGCTGTACCTACAGGTACGGTACTTTTATTAACTACTATTTTATATTCACCAATTGATTTTCCGAGTTCCTTCGCTACATCCTCAACATAGGTCATGTTAGGCTGACCATTTGGAAGAGATGGGGTCCCCACAGCAATAAAAATGATTTCCGACTCTTTGACCGCTTCTGAGATATCCGTTGTAAAGAAGAGCGTCTTGTCTCTTAACTGCTCCTGTATAAGCTCCTCGACTCCTGGTTCATATATCGGTAAGATCCCCTTCGAAAGTTTAGAGATCTTTTCCCTATCGATATCCACTCCTATTACTTGGTGTCCTAATTCACCAAGGGAGGCAGCCGTCGTAATGCCGACATATCCTGTACCAATGACTGCAATCTTCATAGGCTCCACCTTTCTGTATGATTTTCTTTATACTGTATTCGGCAGTAACCTAGAAAGCATAGGACATAACCCATTTCACTTAGATTTAGACAACAGCCTACTAAAAAGCTAAAAAGGGAAGGGATAGCGCAATCACAGCTAACCCCTTCTCTTTTGTATTCTTCCTGTTCTTCTTTTTTGCCTAGCTATGATACTCCTTCTAAATTGAAAAACAACTTCATCCATCACGTTTTCTAGAGTTTTGACTTGCTTTAGTACATCATGATTATTTACGACAATTTCTCGAGCATTCGTAATAAGCTGTTGCCAGTCTTCCTGCTTCTCGATCGCTCGCAGCAGAGCGGTGCCAAGTTCCTTTGGTGTATTCTCCTTAGCCAACAAACCGGTTTTCGCCTGTTTCACTAATTCAGGAATTCCTGCATGCTGGGTTGCCACAACTAATCTCCCCGACGCCATAGCTTCCATAAGCACGTTTGGAATCCCCTCTTCGTTCCCATCAGCAGCCGTACGAGAGGCAAGCGCGAAGATATCACATCGTTGCATTTCTTCTTGAACGATTTCATGGCTTTGTCTTCCTAGCAGCTCTACATTTCTTTCAATCCCTAAAGACCATATTAAGGATTCTAGTCTTTCTCTTTCCTCACCATCACCAATAATGGTTAGTCTTGCCTTAGGGTAAGACAATACAACTCGAGAAAAAGCGATGACGAGATCATCCATTCCCTTTTTTTCGGTAAGCCGTCCTACACTTAGGATTCGAATTACCTTTGGATCAGCGTTAAATTTGGGTCTAAATTCAAACTTGCTTAGATCTATACCTGATTTGATTACTGTAATCTTTTGAGGACTACACCCTAAATCAATTAGCTTCTTTTTCATATACTCGCATACAACCGTAAAACGTTCCCCTTCTGAAAACAGTGCAGGAAGGGATTCCCTATAGTCAGGTCGTTTGTTAAGCTGCCGTGACACATCCGATCCATGAAAAGAAGTGAGCATGGGCAACCGAGCTGCTCTCTTCAAGGGCAGCATCTCCACCCCCCCCATGCCGAAACGGGCATATATCAAGCGAATACCCTGGCGGCGAAGAACTACTGCCTTGTTTCTTATATTCTGGAGACAATAGACTCGTTTATAAGGGAAGTTCTTGGCCTCGGGCAATATTTCCTTACATAATACATACGGCTGATACTCTTCTAAATGCTTGATCTGCTCGTATATGAATGTTTCGCTAAGCGGCAGATACCGCTCCCTGTAAACGACGATAGGCTTCCGATTCCTCATCGATAGAGATCCTTTATATATTGAATTTCAGCAAGCAAGCCTTGTTCTAGCGGCATCCCTGGTGCATAGCCTAATTCCTTCTTGGCTTTTGTAATATCAGCCCATGTATGAGGCGGGTCACCGGCTTGCTTTTGGTCATATTGAATACGGGGCTCTATTCCTGTAAGCTTTCCTATAAGATGGATCACATCCTTTAGTACTGTTCTTGATGTGCCTCCAATATTAAAGGCTTCACCGATTCCTTTATACCTTGCAGCTAGCAAATTAGCCTCTACCGCATCATCTATGAACGTGAAATCTCGTGATTGTGTTCCATCTCCATAGACAGTGATCGGTTCATTGTTTAACATCGCCTTAATAAATTTATGAAACGCCATATCCGGACGCTGTCCAGGACCGTAAACCGTAAAATATCTAAGAGATACCGTTGGTACCCCATAATTGTCAGCATAGAGATGACATAATTGCTCACCCGCGAGCTTTGTAACACCATAAGGAGATAAGGGGCGTGGGATGGTTGTTTCTGATGTACTTCCTTCGGTTAGACCGTATATCGAGGAGGAAGAGGCATAAATAAATTTTTTTACTAGGCTATTCTTCGCAGCTTCCAACATCATCTGCGTTGCTAAAATATTGTTTTCTATATAGGTATTAAAGCTTTTTCCCCAACTCGTGCGTACCCCTGGTATGGCAGCCTGATGAAAAACATATTCTGTACCCTTTAGGAGGTCACCCCAGTCAAGCTCAAGGATTTGTTGTTGCAAAAAGGTAAAACCCTCCCGTCCCATTAAGCCACCAATATTTTTTTCTTTAATTTTGCGATCATAGTTATCGGTATAGCAATCAATACCGATGACTTCATAGCCTTCATCAAGAAGCCGCTTGCTGAGGGAAGAACCAATAAAGCCGGCACAACCGGTTACGACCGTTTTTTTCACTGTCCATCACCAACCTGTTACTTTTTCTGGTTTTTTCTCAGCCGTAATTTCTTTACGATTAGTAGCCCCGCGCGGTACCCGAAAACAGGGCTATACCGATTTCCCCATCTGCGCAAAGAGCTGTATACCAACTCCTTGCGCAGATGATTTCTTGCCTGGTAAGCATCCTTATTCGTTAATTGCTGGCGATGCTTTCTCCTGTTATATAAGATTCTGTCAATCCAATATACGGGATACCTTTCTATTAATTTAAGGACCATCCTTCGATCCTCCATGATCCGTCCGTTGTAAGCATCATTTATTTCCCAACCACCTACTTTTCGTACGGACTCTGTACGATAACATCTTGGATGTAACATATAGGTCATATAGGTTAGAAACTCGTATTTATTTGAGAATTGTCGATGGCGTATGATTTTCATCGCTTTCCATTTTCCATGGTCCTTTTCATGCCACATACGGATATTGCCGTAAACAAGGACAGCTTTAGGCCTCTTTTTCATCGCTTTTGAAAATTGCTTCAAAGTGTCCTTCTCTAGCCAGTCGTCTGAATCTAATTGGATGAAAGCCTCTGTCTCGACTTCTTTTAATGCTCTATTCATCACTTGGGAAATACCTATATTTTCTTTAAGGGGAATGAGACGAATCCGCTCGTCAGATAAATAGGGCTCTACTCGCTCAACGGTGTCATCAGTCGAAGCATCATCAATGATAAGGAGCTTCCAGTGTTTATACGTTTGGCGAATGACACTTTGAATTGCATCTTCTATGAAATCCGCGCGGTTGTAAGAGGGGATAACCACTGTAAACGTTGGGTCAGTCATTGAGATCCCCCTGATTCCGCTTCATCGTAAGGCGAGATTTATCCCCTAGATAAAAATGAAGTGATTTGGCATTTGCTGTTCCTTCCAGATGGACTTCACGCCCGAATACGCTCTTGGAAACAGGATATTGCAAGTGGCTAATCACGTTTTTTTCCAGTAAGATACTTTGATCAATCTGGCAATTTTCTATACGGCATTGATCTTGGATCGATACGAATGGACCGATAACAGCATTCCTCAGTATGCAGTCATCTCCGATTACAATTGGAGCAATCAACGTACAATTTTCCACCACAGTGTTCTTTCCTAATAGGATTTGGCCTTCATATTCCTTCTCTAACATCCATTGGTTGGCTTCTAACCATCGGTCTACCGTACCAACATCCGAGTATAGTTTTCTGGTAATCGTGTAGGTTATCGAGTGCCCTTGGTCAATTAGCCACTGAATGGCATCCGTAATCTCATACTCCCCTCTGGCTGACGGCTTAATGCTATTAACAGCATGAAAGATCTGGGAATCAAACAAGTAAGCTCCGATAACGGCAAGGTTACTTTTAGGTTTCTTGGGCTTTTCTTCGAGCCGAACGATATCGTTCCCTTTGATCTCTGCAATACCAAAGTCTTGAGGATTAGGTACAGGAGACAACAAAATGGAGCCATTCGTTCGATTCCTTTGATACGAATCGATCAGAGTGCTCAGATCCTCTGCAATCAGATTATCTCCTAGCAGAAGAATGAAGGGCTCCCCATCAATGAATGATTCAGCCTGTTTTACTGCATGGGATATGCCCTTTTGTTCCGTCTGAAAAATATACGTAATATTTGCACCTAAGCCGTCCCCGTTGCCAATCAATTGTTGGATTCCGTCTTGGGAGGGATGGATGACAATACCTATATCCTTGATTCCATTCTTGGTCAAGTTTTCAATACAGTATTTCAAGACAGGTTTATTTGCCACCGGCAGAAGAGTCTTTGGCTGTGAATAAGAAAAAGGCTGCAGCCTTGTTCCTTTTCCTGCACACAAGACCAATCCTTTCATATTACCACTCCTAAGGAAAGTTGTTTTATCTCCTCCAATTCCAAGCAGTCCTCTCTCTCTTTTACACATCTAAGGTGCCTTGACTGCTTATTTAAGGTCCATCCGAACAGATAGGTTAGCCTTTATGGGTGATCTATTAACATAGTCTATGAACCGGAGAATACCATGGACACGGCTCGTATCCATGGACCAACGCCTTTAATTGGTGGAAAGTACTTGATGCCCTGTATTTTCAAACTATATCAATCTATTAATCGATGTAGGCCTTCGTCTAATATTGTTCAGGTATACTTATGTCCATTCCTTTATATCATTTCTTGAATATAGTAAATCATGGTTGCTAGCTAACCAAATATTAATTTAGGAGGATGTTGTATGGGAATTCTTCCATGTCCGAAGAGGACAACTGTAACTGTGATGCAGCAAGATTTCTTACTAAAGTTCCGCGGTGTTAAGGAAGTTTCGGAGGGAATTTATCGCTGGAGTTACCGAGTATTTTTCACGGATTTTTCAGATCCCGATCCTGCTGATGCCCCTAGTCATATGACATTGCAATTGGGCGATTGTATCCTTGCCGCAAATATTGTTAATTGTGGTGCGGTAGTAGGGGCAACTCCCGTTGCTGAATGTGATTTTATTGTAACCGAGCAAGACCCTTGTCCACTAGATTCTCCCTCCCCCTGTGCAGGTCAAAGAATAACAGGAATTAAGTGGGATATAATAGAGGACGAGATTCCAGACCCATTACAACAAAACTTTATTGATTTCTTTTTTGATATGGATTTGGATCTTGAAGTAGGTCCCGTATGTATCGCTGTGAAAAAAGGGGCTGGAGAAGGTTCTCTTAATTGCGGCGTGATTTGCGGTCCAATTTGCCCGGTTTGGATTCCCGAATAGTCATACAAAAAGACTGCTGAAGGTTGCCTCAGCAGTCTTTATTTCTTATCAGCAAGCAAGATATCATCTTCTTCGACGGTCCTTCCTGCTTCTCTTTCGGTTAGACTGGCGCACGCCAACGCTCTCTTCTCTCGTTTCTTGAACTTCTACTACGGGTTCTTCCATA
This sequence comes from Ammoniphilus sp. CFH 90114, assembly GCF_004123195.1. Lineage (NCBI taxonomy): Bacteria > Bacillati > Bacillota > Bacilli > Caryophanales > Paenibacillaceae > Ammoniphilus > Ammoniphilus sp. CFH 90114. The sequence continues at coordinate 554,596 of NZ_SDLI01000002.1, read as the reverse complement.
ACGATCTCCGTCTTCTCCCCAATGGCGATCCAAGTCACCATGCCTTGCAGCTCACCTTCCTGCTTACGACGGACAACAGTGATAGTTGCCGTTTTGGTTGCTTGCTCCTTCAGTACCGTATAACAGTCGGCATGATTGGACATCGCTACGATTACATATTTTCCTTCTAGATAAGGCTGATCAAGTTCTATTGTTACATCAACCGATTCCTCATCTCCTGTGAAAGAAAACAATCCAATACCGAATTGCTGAAACGTGTTCTTACTATCTGCTGCGGTTTGAACCGGATTAAAAGTTAATTTTTCGCTAGGGATCGACTCATCTGCGATGTGTTCTTGCCCAATCGCGCCGGAAGCAATTTTATCCGCTGTAACGGCTTGATTCCTAATGTGAGGTGTATCAATAGCATCTTGGGATATATGGTCTGCTGTTACACTATCATGGGCTATTTTCTGTGCATTTACGCTGGCGTCCTGTAGCTTAGAAGTAGAAATAATGTCTTCTTCCAGATGATCTTCTTCAATACAACCCAGACTTAGATGTTCGGAAGTGATGGAGTTTCCTTGAACATGTTTGCCAGAAATACTATTCTCCCGCAAATGCAAAGATCCGATGGATTCTGCTTGAAGATGCTGAGCTTGGATTGTTCTTTCCTGGATGTGCTCTCCGGAAACGGTCTCCTTAGCTATTTTATCTCCGATTACTGAACCATCCCTTAGCTTTTCACTTGTTACACATTGGTCCTGTAATTTTTCAGTGGAAATGACTTCATCTTGGAGATGATCTTTCGTGATGCTGTTTCCTACCAAATGCTCAGATCCTACGGAGCTATGGCAAAGGTGCTTACCTTCTATTGCACCGTCCTGTAAATGCTCACCCTTCACGGCAGTCTTCGCAATCTTATCTTCTGTAACAGAGCCTTCTGCCAGCTTTTCACTCGTTACACTTTCATTTTGCAATTGATTAGTGGATATGGCTTGCTCCTGCACATGCTCCGTCAAGATGCAATTCTCTTGTAAATGGACGGAACCAATAGTCTGGGCATGAAGATGTTTTCCTTCAATAGCTCCATCAACAATATGATCGGCTCTAACGGAATCCCTAGCTATTTTTTCGCCAGTAACCGCTTCGTCTACGATCTTCTTTGTTGTAATACTCTGGTCTTGTAAGTGTACTACTCCAACGACTTGGTCCGTTAGATGATAGGACCTGATGGATTGAGGCTGCAATTGGTTACCTGTTATGCTCTTCTCTTCAATCAGAGACCCATCGATGGACCCCATTCTTAGCTTTTCTTTCGTAACGGCCCCATCAGCGATTTTTTCTACTGTAACACTCTGATTTCCCAGTTTTTCAGATATGATAGCGCCATCTTGAAGATGCTTGGTAGCGACGCTTTTTGCACTCAACAGATCTGGCTCAATAATCCCTTTTTGCAAATGATGGCTTCCGATACCCTCATTTCGTATGAGATCTCCATAGATGCTTCCCTTGGCTATTTTGTCTTCGGTAATTGCCCCGTGAACCAGTTTTTCAGTTGTTACCGATTCATTCTGAAGACTCGACGTGGATACTGCATCATCCTGCAGATGCTCTTCTGAAACACTATACTTACCTAGGTGGCCCGCTGAAACAGACCTCATTTGCAAATGATGACCCTGAATGATTTCTTCTTGGAGGTGTGAGGATGAGATAGCCCCTTTTGCAATATGATCTTCTGTTACAGATCCTTCCGCAAGTTTTTCTTTCGTTACACTTTGTGTCTGCAAATGATTCGATCCAATTATATTCTCTTGCAGATGTTCCTCAGCTATCATGTGGTTTCCAATTAGATCAGAGGAAATACATCCTTTTTGTAAGTGAGAGCTGTCAACTGATGCTTCCTTAAGATGATATCCTGAGATGGAATCCCTAGCGATCTTTTCACTAGTAACCGATTCCTCATCCAGTTTATCTGTCGTTACGCTTGCGTTTTGAATCTTTGAGGCAGAAACGGCACCATTTTGAATGTGATGCTCCCCAACTGATTCCTGTACAAGCTTACCACTTGTTACTGATTGATCCTGAAGCTTAGACGTAGTGATAATACCGTCTCGAAGATGTTTGTTAAGAATAGAGTCTTTATCCAATTTCTCACTTGTTACCGACTGATCCGCTAATTTTTCCTTCGTTACACTTTCATCCTGCAATTTATCTGTGGATACCGATTTCTCTTTAAGATGTTTTTTGGTTATAGCATCCGTTGCAATCTTCTCTGAAGTGACGGATAGATCTCTAAACTTCTCGGTTGTTAAGCACTGCTCCTGCAGCTTGGATGAGACGATCGCATAATCCTGGATATGATCTGCCCTAACCGCTCCCTTAGAAAGCTTTTCTCCAGTTACAGATTCTGGACTTAACTTCTCCGTTGTCACACTCTCATCTTGAATTTTAGATGTAGAAACGGATTCATCCTGGAGATGGGCTGTAGATACGGATTCTATAGCGATCTTTTCGGAGGAGACCGCACAATCTTCAAGTTTCTCTGTTGTCACAGCGTTGCTTTGGAGTTTTTGAGTCGAAATTGATCCATCTTCTACATGCTTTCCAGACACAGCCCCTTCTGCAAGTTGATCCGAAGTTACCGACCCTGCACTTAACTTGGAGGAGGTCACGCTATGATCCTGCAGTTTGTTGGTCGAAACGGATGCATCCCGTAAATGCTCAACAGAAATGGAGTCTTTGGCCAGTGTTTCCCACGTAATGGCTTCTGGCTTAATTTTCTCTGTAGTGATACTTTGATCCTGTATTTTAGAACCCGTAATAGCACTATTGTGAATGTGGTGTTCAAATATACTTTGCTTTTTTAGATGTACGGATGCCACAGATTCTGCTTGCAAATGGCTGCTATGAATCGTTTCAACCGAAATATGTTCTCCTGTTATGGACCCCTTAGCAATCTTTTCGCTTGTAACCGAATCCGGACTTAATTTTTCAGTGGTTACGGCATGATCCTGCAGCTTCGTTTCGGATACAATTCCGTCTTGAAGCTTCTGCTCTGAGATGGAATGTGCAGCTAAATGATTAGATGTAATGCTTCCGTGAACGATATGGGATCCCTCAACGGTATTTCCCTGAAGATGAGTGCCTTTTATTGCACTTTCAGCAATCTTATCTCCAGTAACAGCTCCAGGACTCAGCTTATTGGATGTAACACTTTGATCCTGCAACTTCATGGATGTTACGGACTGATCTTCAAGATGCTTTTCCGTTACGCTTTCTTTCATTAAATGCTGAGAAGATATGGATCCTTTTTGTAGATGCTCTCCATGAATAGACTCATTCTTAATGAAGTCACCATCTATTGTACCAACACTTAACTTATCAATCGTGACAGAGCCAGGAGCCAGCTTCTCCGCCGTGATGCTTTGATCCTTTAGCTTTGAGGTTGTGACGGAGTTTTCCTGAAGGTGAGATTCGGATATGACGTCTGTTGATAGGTGTTCCGAGGTAATGCTCTCATTTGCAAGATGCTCACCTTGAATGACTCCTGCTTGAATATGTCCGCTAGCAATAGAACCAAACCCCAGTTTTTCGATGGTTACACTATGATCCGCTAGTTTACTGGATGTAACAGACTGGTCAATCAATTTATCCGTAGAAACCGATTCGGCAGAAATTTTAGAAGTGGTAATGGAGTGATCCGCAATCTGGTCTGTACTAACGGCTGCATCAGAGATATGCTGCTGTTGAATCGACTTCATTTGTAGATGGATAGAGTGAATCGATTCAGGAGTTATTTTCCTAGCGGTTACGCTATTATCCTGCAGCTTTTCACCTGAAATGGAATTAGCAGCTAATTTTTCTGTTGCTATTGAATTCGGTGCAATTTTATCAGAGGTAATGGAAAAATCAGCAATATGCTGACTCTGGACGTTTCCGATAGCTAAATGCTGATGGTACACCGACTGATCTTGAAGTTGATGAGCTCCCACCGACTTTTCCGCCAGCTTATCTTGCGTTACGCTGCCATCGGATAGTTTGGTTGTCGTTACAGATTGATTCATTAGCTTTTCTGTGGTAATCGATTCAGAGGCAATTTTCGGAGTATTAATAGCTGATTCTTGAATGTGACTAGTGCGAATAGAACCGTCCATGATATGGTGTGCTTGAATAGAGGTCGATTGGATATGAGAGTGGGTTACAGATTGATTCGATAGTTTATCTGACGTAACAGCGTGATCAGACAACTTGGAAGACGTAATCGCATGATTCTTAATATGCTTCGTATCTACGGATTCATGAGCCAGCTTCTCATCTGTTACAACGTGATCTGCAAGCTTCTCGGTCGTCACGGCTTGATTGGCAAGCTTTTCACTCGAAACCGATTGGGGGGCTAGCTTGGAATGCTTAATAGCTTCATCGTTGATATGAGTTGTACTCACCGAGTTCTCACAGATATGCTGCTTGTTTATGATCCCTTCTTGTAGATGCTGGGACTGAATCGCACCATTGGCTATTTTCTGTGCGCTCACACTGAAGTCTGACAATTTTCGGGTAGTGATCGATTGATCGATAATTTTCTCCACTGAAATCGATTCCGGGGCAAGCTTCGCTGTTGTAACCGCATGATCGCTTAGCTGCTGAGTCCCAATAATCCCTTCGGCTAAGTGTTTCCTTTCGACAGCTTGTTCCTGAATATGATGAGATCTAACAGACCCTTGGGCAAGCTTCTCCTCATTCACACTTGATTTAGCCAATTTTGAGGAAACAATCGACTCATCTTTAATTTTATCTGTAGTAACAGAGCCATCTGCCAGCTTGGAGCTATCCACCGCTTCTTCAGCTAACTTTTCCCTGCGTACAGACTTATCTTTGAGTTTCTCTGAAGTTACCGCTTCCCGAGCAAGCTTAGAGGAGATCACCGCACCATCCTCCAAGTGCTCCGAACGAATGGCCTCCTCCATGACATGTCTTGATTCAATGATCTTCTCCTGAATATGTCTTGAACCAATGACTTGATCCGACAATTTAGGTGAGGTAACTGATCCATTTTTTAAATGAAAGGAACTGATGGCATCATTGGCAATTTTAGCGGTATTAATGACGTAATTCGATAAATGATCAGATTGGATGCTGGCTTTCTTTATCTTCTCTCCTGTAATACTTTGGTCCTGAATCAATTCAGTCGTAATAGACTGTTCGTGCAAATGCTTCGTTTGGATTGATCCATCGGCAATTTTCATAGCATCAATCGTTTTATCCGCCAACTTTTCTGAGGTTATGCTATGATTCATCAACTTCTCGCCAGAAACGGATCGATCCTGCAGCTTTCTCCCTGTAATCGCACCTTCTGCAAGATGCTCTTCTTCAATCGAACTGGGGGCGATCTTGCTTGAAATGACACTATGACTCGCAAGTTTAGAGGAATGGACTGCGTAATCCTTCAATGCCTCTGTATCAATACTGCCAGGTTTGATCTTGGATGCATCTATCGACCTATTTGCAATTTTTTCTTTTGTTATGGCTTCATTAAAAATATCGTCTGTATAAATGATTGGCTCACTGCTGCTCTTTTTCCTCTCTTTTAGTACCGTTTCTTTATTTAGTTGATTGCTTTGATCCGTTTCTATCATCTTTGATGGTTTACTTTTTCCAGTCCCTTTTATTTCTGCCTTGGATGCTGTATCTGACTTCGATGGTGTAACTTCTTCCTGTACTTGTTTTATTTCTTTATCTTTGGAAGGAATCTCATCGCGGTTGGTTATGATCTGACTTTCTTTGGGTGCAACAGGAATTTGATTAAATACTCTTTCGGCTCCTTCAGAAGGTTTCTTTGGGTTTTGCTCATCAAGTGTGTTTATAATATCCAATTCATCAATATCTAATGGCGTATTAAAATCCCTACCCAAATTCAGAATTAATGGCGAGCTTTTCTTTTTCTTTCGAGAATTTAATCCGTTGCGCTTCGGATTGGGCATTACTTTTCATTCCTTTCCCCTAGACTCATGTACCCCTACTACACGTAAGATATTCATTCGCCTAAGTAATGCCACAAAAATTGTTGAATTTGGGTAAACGCACAGCTCGTCTTCTAGATCAAGTATCGTCCAACGAAAGTACCCTTTTCGCTGGACGATAGGTTTGAATCCATTAGGCCTGAGTATTATCCTCGTTGAGTACCAGTGTAACTGGTTGAGGCTCCTTTACTTCATTTCCCACTAACTTCTCATATATCCGAACATATTTTTTTGCCGTTCTAGTCCAAGAAAACTTCCTGACATATTCCATACCCTTTTTCCCGAACTCCTCCCTTAGTTCTTCGGATTCTAGTAACGTTCTAATTGAATCATAAAGCTCCTGCTGATCTCTATCTAGGGAGACAATTAAGCCATTTTTCTTATGTTTCACGACTTCTGGAATTCCGCCTCGGTCTGAAGCGACTATCGCTTTTGCGGAAGCCATGGCTTCTAGGTTAACGCGACCGAACGGCTCTTGCCACACCGAAGGAATGACAACAAGATCAGCTAGTTGATAAATATAAGGAATTTTGTGGGGCTTAATGAAATTAGTAAAAGTAACATGATTCCCCAATGTCTTCGTTTTGTTCTGAATTTTTCTCACATAAGGTGTCATCACATTCCTTCCGTAGCGTGATGCACCGGTAATAATGAGTTTAAGATTGGGATAATCTTTCACAAGCTTAGGCATGACGTCAAGGATAAGATGGATTCCTTTTTCCTTCAGCAGCCTGCCAACGAATAGAAGGGTAATATCACCATCTCTGATTTTCAGTTTCTTTTGCAATTTAGCTATTTTTTCGTCTCTATCCTGAGCTTTTTCGAACGGTTTAGGGTCTATCCCCAGATGTACGGCATGTGCTTTCCCTTGAAACGCAGGGAAACTCTTCACATAATAGTTACGTAAATATCGGCTGTTTGTAATGAGTGCATCTGCCTTTTTGGCAACTCGCTTCATAGCCTCCCTACTTATACACGGAGGGGAAGCAAAAACGGTAGAATGCATATTTAACACAACAGGTAACTCAGGAAACTTTTCTTTAAGGTATAAGACGTAGAGAGGCCTATTTTCCACCATTACTATATCAGGCTTATCATTATGCATATGTTGCATAATTTTATGAAGGTATTGGCTAGAGTTCATAAATATAAATCGCTTATAGTGTAAATCCCCTATTTTCTCTGATCTTCTGTATTCCGGACACTTTTTTGCATAGACGGTCACTTCATGTTCTTGCTCCAATTGTTCAGCAACCATTTGGATATCATGCTCCACACTACTTCCAATTACTGGGGGGACAGAAAAACTACCTGGGCTTATGATTGCAATTTTCATGGCTACACCCCTGCTATTTGGTTATTTGTAATAGGGTATGTATCCTCATAGTTCGAAGACACGGCACGTGTCTAAGAAGTAGCGAGTACTTTTCCCTTACTTGCGATCTTGTGGTCTATTCTTGTAAAAAGCAGCATTAAGCTGACCTTGTATAATTTGGTTTCTTAGTTTTCCTTCCATCTGTTTCTTCTCCATCTTGCGGATCTCGAATGTCTGATAACCATCCTCCATCTTATTTGCAATCTCTACGAGACGATCCACATCATTAAACGAATACTTCCGGGTACCGCCTTTTGTTCGATCAGGAAAAATCAACTGCCGTTCCTCATAATAACGAATTTGCCTCTCTGACAGGCCAGTCAATTCACTGACAATACCAATCGTAATCACTTTCTTCTCCTTGTATGACATAACCGCCCTCCCAAACGAAACATTGTATAACATTCTATGTTATATTATATTACACAAACACAAGAAAATGAAGAATAAAACCCTCTAGTCTTAATAAGATCAGCTTAGAGGTGTATGGAAGTCATTATCTCTTACATAACAAAAAACCTCTCTTAGACGCTGGACGCTCTAAGAGAGGTTTTATAATTTAATCTTTATCTATAATAATTACCATGTTTAGTTGTCCTATGGTTTCCATTTCAAATGGGATACTCACAGCTTGGTCGAATCCATAGAGCTTAGTTTCCCCTACCATTACCGTAGGCGGAGTGATATCAATCACATAACCTCTTCCCGCTAAATAAGTGGATAAGTTTCCGACGATCATGTTACCGAGTTCACCCGCAAATGATTCAAGCATTTGATTATCCAATTGCATGCCAAACATAGATTCTCCCAACTTACATAAGGTATCCATTTTCCCGTCAAGAATAAAGCGAATATGCAAATCACCTGTTAAACTGACAAGTACCCCCAATTCCTTCTGATGAACCGGAGCTTTAAACCACGTTGGAGACTGGAAGCTTACGGGTAGTGGGATAATAGTCGAGATGGATTCTAGGGTTCCTTCAATTATTGGTGCAATTTTTTCATCCATAGGAATTAGCTCCCTCTTTCCTGGTTGGTTAAGCCATATTGATTGTATCGAATCAGGGCGTACCTTGGTGTGATATTTATCACACGGAGTATGTTGTAAGTATAGCTGACAGTCTCCATTTTTTCTATATGTTTTATTGTCATAGGCAAAAGAAAAAGAAGCCTTCATAGGCTTCCTACCTCTTCCTTTTTAGTAGAAACTTCCCATAGCGAATCGGATTTTCATACGTCTTATACCATTGCTGATCTAAGTGACCGTGATGGAAGCTGTAACGCAAATCTCTTCCATTCACTTCAATAAAATACGGTCTTCCTTCACTATCTACCCCGATATCAAATCCCACATCAGCGAGGTTTGGTAACTTCTTGCCAAGGTATTCGGCAATTTTGAGTGATGCCTTCTTAATAGCCTGAGTTGTTCTGTTGACGTCTAGCCCACAAGCTTCAAATAACTTTTCACACCGCTTCACCTTGCCCCCCCTCGCTACGTTGGTCACATGGTTACCTCTTGCTGCAACCTTTCCGACCATACCCGTAACCTGCCATTGGCCATTTCTGCTTTTTTGTACGGAAACCCGAATATCGAAGGGATTCCCTTTATATTCAGCAAGGGGGATGGCTTCCTGCAGGAGATAGGTCTTTGCGCGTGTCTTCTTTTTAAGAAGAGAATACATCTTAGCTGCCTTCTTTTTTTCTCTCATTCCTGCCGCTTGGATCTTCCAATGTGTTGGGCTATCCTTCACAATGCGGATGATCCCTCTCCCTATACTGCTGCTAACAGGTTTAACGTATATCGAATCGTATTCATCCATCATATGTTCAAGATGTTTTTTGTTAAATTTCATGGTATGAGGCAAATACTTTCTAATGCTCTTTTTGTTCATAAGTAAACGATGAATGTAAAACTTGCTATAACGGGTATGCTGATTAAATATGATTCGTCCTCTAGTCAGTGACTGTAGTCTTTTAAACAATACCGGGTTAGCAGACATTGACCGGTTATGAATCACGTTTGGGATCTTTTCTTTTACGAGTCGGAATCTGCCTTTATTCCAAAGATATCCCTTTACACGATTACGAGAAATCTCTACATTAGGCAAAGAGAAGTACAGAATAGACATGTTATTTTTGTTTGCAGCTTTATTATAAAACGATATCTTTTCATGACCTGTTCTTCTAATCGGAATTCCTTTCCAAAGGGCGTGGTCAAGTAAGATTCCCATTCTTGACTTCATTGTACCCGCTCCTTCCGTTTTTCCAACAGATACCTGGCATAGGCTACGGGCTTTTCATAAGTTAATTTCCAAGTGTCTAACATATTGCCCTTAGCAAAGCTGTAACGCTGATCCCGTCCGTTCATCTCGATGAAGTAGGGGTGTCCCAATCTATCTATTCCAAAGTCAAAGCCTACATCCGCTAAATGAGGAAGCTTCTTCTCTAAAGCATGGACTATATTTAGTGCTAGTTCCTCAAGTTTATCGCTCACCTCACCAAGAATAAGATCGGGATACTCCTGAAGCAATTCCTCTAAGCGATACACTGTTCCCCCTTGAGCAACATTGCTCAAAAAGTGTCCTGGTCTAGCAGCCTTTCCAATCATTCCCGTAACACCCCATTTTCCTTTTCCATCCTTCTGAATGGAAACACGTATGTCAAAAGGGCTGCCTTTATACGTTGCTAAGCGAATCGTCTCTTGCAGGAAATAAGCTCGATTACCGACTAGACGCTTTAGACTGGGATATAGTTCTCCGGTCGCTACCATGTGATCTGCCAGCTGTCTTCCTGAGCGGTATTTCACATTCCATAATAAGGGTGTAATACGGTCCACCTTAATAATCCCTTCTCCTACGGTTCCTTTATCTGGCTTTAGCATGATGGAAGGGTACTGCTGTCCCATCTTCGCTAGTTGTGATAAAGAGAAGCGATCACTCATCGGCAGATACTGTATAAGGCTCTTGTGCAGACTTAAGATCTCAGCAATTTCCACTTTGGAATATCTATTCCAGAAATTAAATAGAGATACCCCTTTTTCAGCCAGTTTCTTGCAATATGTGTAACCTAATGGGGATTGGAAGATAGCCCGATTATGGACAACGCGCGGAATCTTGATGTGATGTTGCTTCCAACGCCCCTCACTTTTCACTAGTACGTTTACTTGCCCATTTCGTAGGGAAACGTCTCGCAATCGGAAAAAACAAGGAGTTAGATCGTAGCGTTGCCCTGATTCATAGTAATAATCTATATTTTCATGGCCGGTTTGATCTCTTGGTATATCTTCCCATAGTCCATCATTCACTAATATCCCGAGCCAATCTTTTTTCATCTTCATCACCCATTTAGTTTCTCACGATACGTTATGTTCCCTACAGAAAAATGTGCTTTTACCAGAGAAAACGGGCTTGTACCTGGAAACCGGCAAAAAAAAAGAGCCTAAAGAGATCCTCTAGGCTCAGTCATCCTGATTATTTTCCAGATTCGTTCTCAAGCCAATTGTAAAACGGAAAAGGCTCTACTTTCTTAGGAACTGCTGCTGCTTGCGGGGGCTTGCGAAACTTCAAACTAAAATCACGTGCCTGCTGTGGGGTGCGAATTTGATTTCTCTGCCATTCATATAGAATTCTATCAATATAGCGGAAAAACATTTTATTAGAGATGACGGCTTCACGTAAAGCGGCAATAATAAGTTCATCCGTGTAATGATCTTGATCTTGCCACATGGCTAAGGTTTCACATTCTATGGGAGAAAGAGGCCGGCCAAATTCCTGTTCGAAAATCGTAAAAAGATTTTGTTGTGGCGGCTTAGATGTTTCCTCTATCCTTGGTTGAGCTAGCTGTGACATAAAGTGCAAAGACAGTTTCTCATACAGAGCATCAAGTTGATATCTCTCCGAACGAATTCCGGTGCCCTTCTCCACTACATCTTCTATCGTCATATACCCTTTTTGTACTAGCTTCTGGAGCATGTTAATAATTTGAATTTCTTCCGCCGTCATCCGGCTGGCAAGTTCTTGAATCGTGGGGAAATCCTTACCTTCTTGGTTAAAGGTAAGGATCTGAATAATGAGCATCATCTCTTGATCGGTAAGACCCAATTCCTTATATTCTTTAACTAGAATAACGGGGAGGGAGAGATTCCCTTCCTTAAATATTTGAGATAACCATTTTTCCATGCTTCTAATACACCTCATCCCTATTATACTACTGGCTAGGCAGGAATGTTAGAATTGATCTTTTCCAACCTGAATGGTATGAGAGTAAAAAAAAAAAACTATATCGCTTCTGCACCAAGCAATATAGTCTCTTATTCATCTATGGATATAAACGGTTAAGCAATCTCGGGAATGGGATGGTTTCCCTTACATGTTCTACGCCACACATCCAGGCTACTGTCCGCTCTAAGCCCAGTCCGAACCCAGCGTGTGGTACAGTACCGTATTTTCTTAGGTCAAGATACCACTTATAAGCTTCCTCATCAAGCTTATGCTCTTCATAGCGTTGCTTCATGAGTTCAAGATCGTCAATCCGTTGACTTCCCCCGATAATCTCACCATATCCTTCAGGAGCAATAAGGTCCGCACATAGAACCACTTCCGGTCGATTAGGATCTGGCTTCATATAAAACGCTTTGATACCTGCGGGATAATGTGTAATGAAGACAGGCTTATCAAAGTGTTCAGCAATGGCCGTTTCATCAGGTGCCCCAAAATCATCTCCCCACTTAATCTCGTGTCCCTTTTCTTGAAGCAACTTAATAGCATCGTCGTATGTGATGCGTGGGAAAGGAGCTTGAATGTTCTCAAGCTTACTGATATCACGATCTAATACCTTCAATTCCTTCTGACAATTCTTCAACACCGACGCCGCAACATGACTGACGAAGTTCTCCTGAATGATAAGACTCTCTTCATGATCACAGAACGCCATCTCAGGCTCGACCATCCAGAATTCAATAAGATGGCGTCTTGTCTTCGATTTCTCAGCTCGGAAGGTGGGGCCAAATGTAAATACACGCCCTAGTGCCATCGCAGCAGCTTCCGCATAGAGCTGTCCGCTCTGAGAAAGATAGGCATCTTCATCAAAGTACTTGGTATGAAATAGAGAGGTTGTCCCTTCAGCAGATGTTGGTGTCAGAATCGGAGAATCCACCTTGGTAAAACCATTTTCATGGAAAAACTCATACATAGAACGGATAATCTCCGAGCGAATAGCAAGGATCGCTCTCTGTCTTGGAGAGCGAATCCATAGATGACGGTGGTCCATCAGAAACTCTACTCCGTGCTCCTTAAGAGAAATCGGATATTCTTCTGCAATTTGTATGATTTCAATTCCCGTTACAGTAAGCTCATAGCCGCTTGGCGCACGTTCCTCGGCTCGTACAATCCCTGTTACATAAAGGGAACTCTCTTGCGTTAGCTCCTTTGCTCTTTCCCATACTTCAGGAGTTGCTTCCGCCTTCACCAAGACTCCTTGAACAAAACCGGAACCATCTCTTAACTGAAGGAACTGAATTTTTCCACTTGATCTTTTATTGTATAGCCAGACCCCAATTCGGATTTCTTGACCTTCAAAGCGTCCTAACTGACTGATAGTTGGATTCATATATAAACAGCCTCCATTATTTAACAACAATATGTATTATTGCCCTTAGAATTATACAATTCCAAGGGGGGAAAAGCAACTGAAAGTGCTTTCACCGTCTCCATTCTTTATAGAGGGCACGATCTATTTTCTTTACCTCTTTCAAAAAAGGTTTGAGTAACTTTTCCCTTTTCAGGTCTTTAAGAAATAGCCGAGGTTTTGAGCTCTTGGTTGTATACGCATTTACATGATCCACGACTTTCAATTCTTCATCCTTTGTCACAAGGATATGGCGAAGCCTCATATCAAGTCTAGTAAATTTTAGCTTCTTCATATTCGAAAGAATATCTAAAACTTGCTTAACGATAAGTTCGGAAACTTCACCATGTTTGCGTAAATGTCTTTTTAAATCCTTTCCCTTGATATATTCCATCACAATATAAGTAGGCGCTGACTCGTAGAGTTTAGGCATAAAGGACATCCTTTGTCCTGCTTCGATTGCTTTTAGTTCTTTTTTGGCACTTGTTTTTTTTGCATAGATCTTTACACAACGCTTGGAGGATAGTTTGAATACCGCACCCTGCGCTCCTTGTCCGATCAATTTGTATGTTGTGGGGTTTTTCACCTTTAATTTCGTTTCTCCCAACTTTCTTTGCTCTCTGACTTTTACCTTAATAGACTTGAAGTCTTCCATTTCATCCACCTCCTACTAAAAAATGCTATATACTTAATCTATGCATGTGAAAATAAAAAGCATTAGATGTTTGATGTTTTTTTGAACAATGCGCACATGTCTATATAAAAAGGCACGAAATCCTAACGATTTCATGCCTTAAATTTATGGGTAACTTAGGTTGACGGACGATTCGGACCATCGAGTTTCTTATCCCCATAGCCAGGAGCTTGTTCTTTTGCTGCTTCGGGCTGGTTCGTCATTTCATGCTGACGAATATTATCATTTGTACTTTGACGTTTCTTCGAGTATTTCATGGTTGGATTCTCCTCCTTCGCACCGTTTCGTATTTATCATCTTCACTTTTGTAGCATTTTATGTGTAAGGAGAGTTTCTCTAGATCAAAGAGTGATAAAGCTTTAACCAATCTTGCGATACTCTGTCAAAGTGATAGGTTTCGGCAGCGAGCTTGCGATTCAACCTTCCCATGAGTCGGGCCCGTAGAGGTTGTTTTATTAGTCTAATCGCATGTTTAGCATATACTTTCGGATTTTTATAATCCTTAATGATATAGCCTGTTTTTCCTTCATGAACGACTTCACCATTTCCTCCTCGTTTCGTCGTGATGATGGGCAGTCCTGCTGCCATGGCCTCATAATGAACCCTTGCAAGCGGTTCTTTCCATTGGGAAGCGCAAATAAAGAGATCTGCAGCCGCAAAATATCGAGGAATGTCATCTACAGGGACGTACGAAGTAAATACAATTCTTTTTTTTAGAGGTTTAGCACGTTTTTGAAGATAATTCCAATATTTATCCTTTTTATCATCAGCATACCACTTACTCCCCACTACTAGTAAGGTTGCTCTTGGCACATGCTGAACAATTTTCCTCATTGCATGAACTAAATGATGGCATCCCTTATAAGGAACCAACCGACTAACAAAAAGGATAAGTGGATCTTTAGCCTTGATTCCGTACTCTTTTCGGATTTGCCTCCTCCATTGTTTCCCTTTTTCTGACCAAACTGGTGCATATTCTTGCAAATCGACTCCCGTATAGATCGGTTGAATTTTTCCTTTAGCTGCGGGATAATCCTTGATAGTCTCTTTTGCTACAAACTGACTAACTGTCATGATTTGATCTGCATCTCTAAGTGAAAACGATCCGTGTTTTTCTGAATCATTTAGGAGATTATGCAAGGAGAGGACGAATTTAGATTGGGGGGAAATTTTCCTTAGCTTCGTTATCCAACCAGGTCGATTAAACGTTTGAATAATATCATAACTTTTACGTGAGATGTGAGAGCTGACCTCATCAAAAAAAGTCTCTGTTGGATATCTTATATACTTTACGCCTTTTACCGTCTCTTTATCCTTTAGAGCTGGATCGGTAATAGAATACACTGTGACTTCATGTTCCTTAGCCAAAATCGGTGCTACTCTAGAGATTAGGAGTTGAATAGCCCCTCCCTTTACCGGTGGACAGGGACCCCGATCGGAACTGATCAACGCAATTTTCATGTGATTTCATCCCTTCCCGCCACTTAGGCTTTCTTTACCAGTTTTCTATACAATCTTTCTAACTTTCGAACTTGATGTTTCATATTAAACTGTTTTAGTACTTTATCCCTTCCTCTTCTTCCCATCTCCCCCCATCGCTCAGGATGATGGATAAGCTTTAGTATTGATTCAGCTAAAGCCTTTTTATCTTTTTCCTTAACAAGATAACCCGTTTTCTTATGCTCAACGAGTTCAGGAATTCCTCCATGCCATGTAGAGACTACAGGCAACCCGCAAGCCATCGCTTCCTTAATGACATTAGGAATTCCTTCTTGATTTCCTCCCTTTGCTTTAATGCTAGCCAGAACGAAAATATGAGCTTTTTGCATCTCCTTTTGAACTTTTTCATGAGACAATCTTCCTAAGAAATGCACCTTATCTCGGATTCCTTTCTTCCTCGCACGTCTTTTTAATTCTTTTTTTAATGGTCCATCACCTACAATTCGCAGTTCCACTTTTGGAAATTGTTTATGCACCCGAGAAAACGCGGAGAGTAAGTATTTCATTCCTTTCTTTTCAACAAGCCGACCAACAGATAGGATAATGATTTTTTCACGTTTATTTAGCGCCCTTTTTTTGAATCCAAACTCGTTCACATTGATCCCGCTATACTGAATGTGGATTTTTTTCTTAGGACAACCGAAACGAATAAGAATCCTCTTCATATCTTTTGAGGGCACAGTGAAACCTTCCCCACTCTTAAACAACTGCTTCAGTTCTTTTCGGTAAGTATCACTTCTTTTGCGGTTGGTTGGAAGATCTGATCCATGAAAGGATGTTAGCATAGGGATTCCTAGCTTCTTCTTAACCGGTAGAACAGCCACGCCAATGGTACCAAATCGGGCATGAATAAGCTTTATTTTTCTTTTGCGGAGAATTCTCTCTAGTTGCTCGCGCTTTTTATACTTATAGACTCTCTTAAAGGGGAATTCTTTCTTATTAATCCTTCGTTGGGTACAAAGGATAGCCTTTGTTTTTTTTAGATTCGTCAGCTCATTATAGATAAAAGTCTCACTAATCGGTAGAAAGACAGAGCGAATGACAGCAACCTTTCGCAAGGTATCCCTCCTCAAATATACCTCCTCAAATACAACTGACAAGGACTGTTATTGTATTGTATGGATAACTTTAATTCCGCTCATAGACAAACACATAATTGGAAACAAAATCCTAGCCCTTTTTTTATATCGTCTTTCCAAGAAAGCACTGTCCCACCTCTGTTCTCATAAGATAGGATGAAGGTGGTGAAACCGTGATTCATTACATTGTTGGACGGAACTTAGGGCACTTGAGCCGTTGCGTAGCCAATGTGAAGAAGTTCAATCAAATCAGCGATCAGAAAGTAAAGGTCTTCGCCTTTAAACATTCCCATTCGTGGTTACGCTCCAACTTGCCGAAGGCTAAAATTCGGAGCTTTAGTAAGGAAAAATTAAAAGACAAAACCAAGAATTTTCTTAAGGCCAAACTGATTATGCATGACTGGAGAAAAGAAGTGGAATGGCTAAAAAAAGAAAGAGGAAAAAAAGGGCCAGTTATTGGGGGCATCTACCATAGCGAAATGTTTACAACACGGGAAGATTCGGATTGGACAACTAAATTTAAGCACGAGATTCACGATGTATCCGAAAAGACAACCGATATCTTCTTTCATATGAATCTTCTTCCGCCATATCGAACCCCCAAGCTTTCCACTTTTTATGTACCCATCCCCATTATCTCACGCAAAGTCTCCATGTCCCCTCAAAAAGTAAGAAAAGTACTAGGCCTCAAATCTAGTGAACCTTTCATCCTTATCCATATGGGTGGAGGAGTAGGACCATTCCGCTACAAATATATGGATGAATGGTATGATCGTCTCATGAAAGTACGCACTCCTTATCGCATGGTAGTAGCTAATCAATTTGGAGGTGTTCGCAGGAAATTTCCAAAATCGGTCATTCAGGCACCTTTATTTCCTAATGGCCCAGACTTGATTAATGCTGCCGAATTAGTCATTAGTAAACCTGGAATGGGGATTATGATTGACTGCATTACGACGGGTACTCCCTTGCTTTCCCTTCCTGCTGATTCTAAAGAAAGAGAAGTAAAAAACATGATGCTTCAAGATTTAACCAATAATCCATTATGCATCGCCTCAAAAAAGACGTCTGTACATCATCTTTCAAGGCAAATCCGGAGCCTCTTGGATCAATCCCAATTGATTAAACAATCCTTTCAACAAGTACCCTGCAATGGGGCAGAAGTCGTTGCTAAATGTATGAAAAAGCTCTCTAGAATTTCCTTAGAAGATCTGCCTGATGCCTATCCGGAAATTCTACGGCTGTCGCCTTTTGATATGCAACACACCAAACGCTAATGGGAAGGATGTTATGTTAAACAAACTTATCAAACGAGTGAACAAAAATTACGATCTAAAGATAAAAAAGAAATCTCTGATAAAGAAAGATTCTGCCATGGTGGTCAAATTAACCGATCAGAGCGGGACGAAATACGCTCTGAAAACACTATATACAAACAAGCAAAGGCAAGAATTTATTGCTCGTTCTGAATTACTGTTAAGCAAGAAGGGTGTCAAGCTAGCGAAGCCAATCCCAACTACGGATAATAAACTCTATTTCATCTACCGGGGACATCCGTACGTGTTATATGAATGGGCAGAAGGAGAGAGACATCCTTTAAATAACTCGAAGGATTTAGAAAGCCTAGTTAAAACCATAGCGGGAATGCATAAGGCCTCCTATAATTTAAACTTTCCAAAGAAGACGAAAGTGTATCGAAATACCAATTGGAATCGGGAGTATAAGAAGAGACTGAAATTTATTAAGCAATTTTATCAAACAAACAAAAATAGTGTTCATCCTCGGCTACAAGCCTACCTTCATGCCCTCCCTTTCTTTAGCAATATGGGCAAGAAGGCTTTAAAACTTTTAGCCAATAGCAAAGCCGACTCACTCTCTAAAAAGTATAAAGAACAAATCCTTGTTCATGGCGATGCCCATCAAGGAAATATCCTCAACCACGATCAAGAAAAAACGATCATTGATTTAGAAGACATACGCTATGATCTCCCATCCAAAGATTTAATACGGATTTTTGCTAAATATACGAAGAGGCATAAATTTGAGGGAGAAGTATTTGAGAAGATGCTAAATTCATATGAGAAGATTAATCCACTCGGCAAGAAAAAACGGAAAGTCGTTCTTATTGACTTTCTCTTCCCCAATACCATTTATAGAATGCTGCGCTTAAAGAAATATAAGATTCAATCCTTGGGTGAGGTTAAGGAGATCATTAAACAAGAGAAGAAGATGGCAAGGTACATTAGTCAATTGTTAGCTAATTACGACGAAAAAGACCCCACTTCGGCATAACGCTGAAGTGGGGTCTTTGTTCTTTAGCTTACTTCCTTACGCTCTTGCTTAGAGAAGTTGCGGAAAAAATCCCCGCTTAGAACTTCTTCTTTTACAAGAATCACGGCGCCCTCTTCCATAAGCTGACGCTTGGACTTTAGAATCTTTCTCGTTTTATCTAGAAGCTCATCTAGAATCTTAGAGCTCTCTGCTTGGATATCTTCTTTACGCAGCATCTCAAGCTTCACAATGCCCAATTGAGATAGTCCGCTGTCAATCATGGAGTGAACAAGTCGAAGAGCCTGGTCAAAATCACCCTTAGAACCTGTGCTGCGGTGGCCATATTTTAACTCCTCAGCGACAGCTCCACCTAAACAAATCATGATCTGCTTCTCAAGGTATTCCAATGTATACAAGTAGCGATCTTCTTGAGGATTCTGACGAACATAGCCCAGTGCCTGTCCCCGTGGACTGACCGTTACTTGAGAAACCGAATAAGGGTTAACCTCTTCAGAAATAATCGCATGGCCAAGCTCATGAATCGCAACTCGCTCACGTTCTTGCTCATTGGTCTCACGATCCGTCTTTTCTCCCATCATAACCTTGTCAATTGCAAGAGAGAAGTGAGCCGTGGTAATCATGTTAGACTTTTCTCTGAACGCATAAATCGCCGCTTCATTGGTAACACTTTCTAACTGAGCACCGGAAAAACCATAGGTTTCTTGTGCAATACGTTCTAGATCAATATCCTCTGCAAGTGGCTTGTTTTTTACATGGATGTTAAGAATCTGTCTTCTTGCCTTTTTATCCGGAAGGTCCACGACAATCTTACGGTCAAAACGCCCTGGACGCAACAATGCATCGTCTAGCATGTCGGAACGGTTCGTTGCCGCCATGATCAGAATACGTGGTTGGTCTGTCGTTGACATCCCATCCATCTCGGTTAGCAATTGGTTTAAGGTTTGATCATATTCACGGTGATGGCTGCCTTCACGCTTCCCACCTAAAACATCAATTTCGTCAATAAAGATAATGCCGCTGTCTTGATTATTTTTCTCGGCTTGTGTCTTTACTTCTTTAAAAAGATCACGAATACGCTGAGCTCCAACACCTACGTACATCTCAACGAACTGTGAACCACTAGCCGCAACGAAAGCCGAATTCGTGTAGTTGGCTGCAGCCTTTGCCATGAGGGTCTTTCCTGTTCCCGGAGGTCCAGTCAGAAGAATCCCCTTCAGTGGGCGAATACCATATTTCTTTGCGTCATCCTTATGAATAAGGAAGTCAAGGGCTTCCTTCAGCTCGCCTTTAGCGCGCTCCTGACCTCCAATGTCCTCAAATTTCATATCTGTTTTTGGAACGCTGTTTTTCCCCTTTTTCCCTTGTCCAATTCCAATTCCACCGCCGGACTGACGAATCATAAAATAGGCAAAGATGGCAATAAGGGCTCCCCCAATAATAAGAGGGGCAATGTTCACGCCCATGAAGGCTAGAAAAATAAATAAAGCAGGAATAATTCCAATCACAATTTCTTTACTCATGCGTTTTCACCTCTTCCTTCAAAGGAAGGACAGCATACAGATGTTGCGCCCCGCTCTGTAAAAAGACATACACGTTCTGTTCATCCATACGGGCTACCGTCTTTTCCAACTGTCTCTTCTTCCCCATCTCTTCTATAATTTCAGGAATGCGAGAGTACTCTTGCTTGCGAATAGCTTCCGCTAAGCCAAAATATTCCTCCTCCCAAAGGTTCAACATGTCTTCCCCATGTTTAGACAATTGAATGGAAACAGATTTACCTGGTACTGTAGTCGCAACAAACTCCCGAATTTCTTTATAATCATTCACAAAAGTATCAGGATTGGTAAAATCTAGATAGAGGTTCACCTGATTTTTATTAATTTGCATATCATGCATCGTGACTTGAGACTTCTCCTTGATAAACGCTTCTATAGGCTTCTGTACATAGAACTGTTGGTACGTAAACCAACCACCGAATAATAAGACCAAAGTAAAAATAAGAGACAATAATACGGGCATTGCACGTAGATTCATGCTTGCGCCCCCTTTCTATGCACCTATTAATATCCGTGGAGTAAGAACTACAATGAACAGTATATCATATGATCTATCATTTAGGGTGCAAGAATGTTTTTCCTAGAGAATTATTTACGAAAAAAAAAGAGGATCCTCCCATAATCAACGTAAATACGCTGATTGGAGTCACCTCAATGAATACTAACTATTTTCCTTTTGTAATCGGTAAGAACGAATAAATTGCCCGCTCAACATGTCATAATAATAATAGTTAAATTTATCTTCCTCATCTATAAGAAGCGCTTCCCATACAGGTCTGCGATCTTCCATTCCAGGTTGCAGACGAACCCATTCTTTTATCTTCACCTGGGCCCTCACTTGTTCTTCGATTCTTTCCTGTGGTACTACGTCCTTCTCGTATTCAAATCCTTCAAACGATCCATCCTTAAACCAGGCAATCATGGGGATATCTGATGCGTTTTTCCCCCGTACTACCGTATAGCGATCCTTCCCATGATAAAGGGAAACCTTCTCCACTTGTTCAATCGCTGTGAACTCGAGCGCCAGCATGATACCTTCTTTTTCCCAAGATGCCTTGTCATCCAATACGCTATATATGAGATGGCCTGTCTGCCATATCACCAGCAACATCAGGATGGACAACCCGATTAGCCAGTTCCTCACTGTTTCACTTCCCCTTAAATACCTTTGTTTATCTATATGATACCACAGTAATGTCTGCGGACTGTACAAAAGTTGAACAAAATGGGCAAATACTGCTACTTATGCTTGCGAAGGCAAAGGACATAATATAGTTACCGCGCAAGAGGGAGGTGAATGCGTGGCCCTAGATGGAACTACCCTTAAATATATTGGTGATATTCCTCCGGAAATTGTAGAACGATTAATGAACGACCATCACATGTCATGGGTTGCTTTATCATCGCCATTTCGTTTTCAGGAAGACGCAGCACCTTCATACAGACAACCTGATTTCTCTTCATGGATCCAAATGGATTAGATTCTATTGCCTTCACCGGACCATCCTACCGATCAGAAGGCAGCACAGTATCAAATCTTCCATCATTAGTGTGACTAAAATCAACCTACCTATACCTATGAATTAAAAAAGTCCCCCGGGGGACTTTTTTACCTTTTCAGCAATTTAAACATCCGATTCGCCTCAAAAATGACCTGCTCTTCGTCTACGGTTAGCAATTGCCCTTTAGAAACAAGCTGTACACCATCTACATAAACGTCATGGACATCGTATCCTGAAGTAGCATAAACAAGATGTGACACCGGATCATGGAAAGGATGGAAATGAGATCGATCGGTTCTTATCACGATAAAATCTGCCTTTTTCCCAACTTCTAATGCTCCTGTCTGATCTCCGATAAACATGGATTCTGCCCCATATCGAGTCCCCATTCGCAATGCTTCCTCTGCAGGGACGACAACAGGATTGTAGCTTACTCCTTTATGTAACAAGGCTGTCATCTTAATTTCTTCAAACAAGTTTAGGTTATTGTTACTAGCTGAACTATCGGTGCCTAAGGAAACGGTAACTCCTTTAGCCAACAGTTCTGGAACACGAGCCACTCCACTTGCCAATTTTAGATTACTAATCGGATTATGAGACACCTTTACCTTCCTTGCAGCAAGCAAGTCTATTTCCTCATCGGTAAGATGGACGGCATGAGCGACTAGGGTTGGTCGTTCAAACACTCCAAGCTTGTCAAGATGTGCAGGTGGGCGAAGTCCGTAGTCCTTGACGTTCTGCTCTACTTCTCGCAGAGATTCTGACATATGAATATGTACAGGCAGATCCAGTTCATGAGCCTTCTCCACGATCTGGCGTATGTAGTCAGGCGGACACGTATAGGGGGCATGGGGAGACATCATCGTAGTAATTCTACCGCCTGCTTGTCCATGCCAGTTGCGAGCGAAGGCAGTTGCCTCTTCAAGCTTTGCCTTCTGAACGTCTCCCGGACATAATCCGATGACTCCACGGGTCAAGCTAGCTCGCATCCCGCTTTTCTCAACCGCTTCTGCCACTTGATCCATATGGTCATACATATCCACAAAACTCGTAGTACCCGTTCTTAACATCTCGATGATGGAGAGCATGGTTCCCCACTTTACGTGATCTGATGTAAACTGCCCTTCAAGCGGCCACATTTTCGTCTCTAGCCACTCCTGTAGCGGCAGGTCATCTGCATACCCCCGAAGCAATGACATAGCAGCATGGCCATGTGTATTCACCAAACCTGGCATCACAATAGACCCTTTTACATCGATTATCTCACCGTAACCAGAGAGATCCTCTGGAGTCTCGCCTACGTATGTAATCTTTCCCTCTTCAAAAACAAGTGCGCCATTCGTAATTACTTCATTCTGTTCATTCACCGTAACGATGGTGCCGCCAACAACGATCTTCTTCAACTAATTCCACTCCCTTCCTTTGCACATATCCCATGGTTCATTTAAGCAAAATTGAAAACCTCAAGTCAAGTTACTTTTTGTTTTAGAAATTCTAGAAGCTGATCAAGGGATTGATTTTTCTTTTCCACCGTAATGGAAGCAAACAAATCTCCTGCCCGCTCCAATCTGTCTTTCATCGTTTGAATCGTGAAATCTTTAGGATGAAATCCCAATCGCACTTCATCCCAGCTTACCGGAGCAGAAACGCTGGCCGCCTCTCTTGCTCTGGGAGTATAGACTGCAGGCAGCGTCCTGCCTTCCCCATGCTGAATATAATCAAAATAGAGCTTACTCCCTCTATTTTTCACCAATCTCTCAATGGTCACCTTTTGTGGAAAGCGTTCGGCTATATAATGAGCAATAAACTTATTAAGCATATGCGCTTCTTCAAAAGTATACTTCACTTCTATGGGAATATAGATTTGTAGCCCTGATGCTCCCGAGGTCTTGGGCTGACTAAATAAGCCTAGAGATTGTAAAACTTCCTGTATAAGAAGAGCAATCTCCAGCACATGAGTATAATCGTCAAGATCCATGGGATCTAAGTCAAAAACGAGTTCCGTTGGGTACCGTTCCTTCTGATAATGGTTAAAGGCCACATGCAATTCAATGCAGGCTTGGTTCCCCAACCAAACGAGAGTGGGAAGATCGTTGGCAACAATATAGTTCGTGTCTCTCCATGTATGGGTTTTTATCCATTCTGGAGCGTGGTCCGGTATGTTCTTTTGGTAAAAAGACTTCCCATGGATTCCATCCGGATACCGAATCGTGGTTAGCAACCTATTCGTCAAGTAAGGCAGCATAGCGGGTGCCACCTCAATCAGATAGCGTATGTAGTCAAACTTGGTAATCTCAGCTTCAGGCCACATGATTTTTTGAGGATTCGTAATTCTGACCATCCGGCCTTCTACTTCAATTTCAAATTCTTCTCTTTTCATGACAACTCCCTCGGGTAAATGTATACTTGTACCTTGATTGTTACCTAAATCCTTCGGGTCCATGCAAAAAAAGCCACCTCCTACGAGGCAGCTTTTACCATATTTAGACGGTAACCTTTTTACGGCGCTTTTTAGCAGGCTCCTTGGCTTCAGCTGCCTCTGCAGTACCTGCTGCTGGGGCTTTGTCCTGCTTCGTCGCCTCGATGCTGGCCTGAAGAGCCGCCATGAGGTCAACAACTTTGCCTAAGCGAGGCGCTTCTGGAGCTTCCTGAATTTCTTCCCCTTCAATTTTCGCATGAATCATTTCTGTGAGTTTAGAGCGATACTCATCCGTATACTTTTCAGGATTAAAATCTGTCGCAAGGTTTTCAATGAGCTGAACAGCCATGTTCATCTCTGATTCATTAAGTTCTACTTTTCCTGGAAGTCCTGGAACATGTTCAATCGACCGGACCTCATCCGGGTAGAAGATCGTCTCCATCACGATACAATTATGATATAACCGGACGGCAGCTAAGCTTTCCTTGGATCGGATGGTAATCTTAGCAATGGCAATCTTGCCTGTGCGATTCATGGCTTCCCGAAGCAATGTGTAAGCCTTATCTCCCGTTTCATTCGGTGATAAAAAATAAGTTTTGTCAAAGTAGATCGGATCAATCTGCTCTAGACTTACAAAGTCAAGAATTTCTATGGTTTTTCGAGTTTCGGGCGTGATCGCCTCAATATCTTCATCTTGGATGATGACGAAGCGACCTTTTTCGTACTCGTACCCTTTTACAATTTCTGCCGTTTCAATTTCACGATTACAGGATGGACACATTTTGACGTATTTAATGGGTGTTCCGCACTCTTTGTGCAAATGACGGAAGCGAATATCTTTATCTTCAGTGGCGGAGAACATTTTTACAGGTATATTTACAAGACCAAAGCTAATGGATCCTTTCCACATGGTATGCATATTTTTAAACACTCTCCTTTGGTTATAGAGTGCTTATTTTGCATCAAAATATCCTTTCGTCTTTTCCCGGTCGATCCGATAATCTTCTCCATTGGAAAAAACACTAATTGTGCCATGTGTTCTGGTTTGATAAATATCGATCCATGTCTCATTTAGTCTTTCAATCACTTCGTCAAATCCCTCAGCTCCCGACTTATTCCTGAAGATAATCGCAGCATGAGCATCTACCTTCTCCAAAAATGGAGGACTTGAGGCTTGGTTGCTTCCACTATCACTAACTTTTAGTATCTGAGATTTCACGTTGTATTTTTCAAGTAATTCATTTTCTGCGTCTTCATTAATATCGCTCGTAAACAAGAACTTTACTTGATTATGGATCAACTGAAAAACGAGTGAGTTGGCTTGTGGTGACAAGGATAACGGCTCCGTAGGATGGAGAACCCGCATTTTCAACGACATGGGCCACTCATAGGTTTGTCCCTCTTCTATCGCCGTTAATTTTCTTATCGGAACATGAATCTTGGTTAATATCGTATCTTGAATCAAGGCAGGAACAAGAACTTGACTTACTGGAAAGCGCTCAAGAATCTCATTTGTCCCTCCAATATGATCATTCATCCCACCGGTAAGAATAAGAACATCAATCTTCTTTACCTGATGCTGTTCCAATAAATCTGCCACCTCAGATCCACTCTTCATTGACCCCGTATCAATAAGCATCGTAAACCCATCTGTGCCTTTAATGAGGCTCGCTTCTCCCTCAGAAACGGCAAGATAATGTACAGCAATTCCCTCAAAGTCTTGCTCATCGGGCAATGGGGGATGGGGGCTGCGATCTGTAGCATTCCCCTCCCCTGAGAAGAGGAAAAAGAGTAAGCTTATCACAGTCAGCAACTTATTCATCCTAGTATCACCCTGATCTTATGTCATCTTTATTACCCTAACCATTCATCAATCATGGGCAATAGATCATCTAATGAACGGAAATGAAGAGGTGTTTCTGGCAAGGACTTCACAAAATACTGCCCATACCTAGCTTCCACGATCCGTTTATCAAAAACAATGACAACTCCTTTATCCCTCGCCGTACGGACTAACCGACCGAAACCCTGCTTAAATCGTATGACCGCTTGCGGGACAGATAGATCCATAAAAGGATTTCCTCTATTGCTCTTGATATACTCACTTCTGGCTTCCACCACAGGGTGATTAGGAGGCCAGAACGGAAGGCGTACAATCGCTAGACAGGATAGGGCCTCCCCCGGTATGTCCACCCCTTCCCAGAAGCTGCTTGTTCCAAGCAGGATACACCTAGGTGTCTGCTTGAACAAACGAGTGAGTTTGCTTCTACTACTTGAATCCATTCCATGTCCAAGGATGGTTAACCCCTCGGCAGTTAGTATCTCCTTTAACGGCTCATAAACCTGTCTAAGCATCTGGTAGGAAGTAAAGAGAACAAGCATTCTCCCTTCAGTCACACGGGCTAGCTTCACTAAAGATTCAATCAGATGCTGGACAAACTCCCTATCGCTGCCCGACTTCAGGGCAGGGACATCTGACGGCACACAGAATAGAGTCTGACTTCGGTAGTCAAAAGGCGATGCATGCTGGATGGTGGAAACTTCTGTTTCTTCTAGCCCCATTCTCTTTAAAGAATAAGAAAAGGATTGATTCACACTTAAGGTCGCAGAAGTTAGGACTACACTTTCTTTACGTGAAAAGAATTGCTCGTTAAGAAGAGGCGCGACATCAATGGGAACTCGGTATAAGAAAACCGTTTTACGATTGGTCCGCGTATCAAGCTCCATCCAGTGAATATGCTCTTCTTCTGGTTGTAAGATTAAATTCTGTATCAACTGCCGAATGCCAACTCCTGCTCTGATCGAACCGTGTAAATCCGTTAGCAATCCGCGAAAAACGAATGGCAGTTCCTTATTGTCATGCAGCCCAATATAGATCCGATCAAGAGATTGCTCAAGTGATCGAATCCATTCTGTAACATATGTCGCTGCCTTATGGGCCCCTAAAGCCATTTTCTCGGACCAATCTGTCGCAGAGAAGCGTTTGACTAGCCTGCCTGCTTCTGTCCCTTCCTTGGCCGTGCGGACACCCCAATTGTACAGACGAGTATACCAGTCTCGGACATAATCCTTTCCATCTAGCAATTGAGTCAAACAAGCTTTAAGCTCCTCTTCCACATTAGAAGGTTGGGCAAGCATGGATAACTCCTTCTCTAGCTTATCGAGGATTCCAGTACCACGCTCGGAGCTCAATTCCGACAAGAAATTCTCTACTTGCAGAGAACTTAAAGACAGGCCCAAATGATGACTTGCCACATCCTCAAAGTGGTGGGCTTCATCAATTACCGCATAATTATAGTTTGGCAGCAATCTCTGTTCTGCTTTCATATCGGTAAATAATAAGGAATGATTGGTGATAATGAGATCTGCTTCCTGTGCTTTTCGTCTAGCTGAAAAATAGTAACAACGTGAAAACCACGGACATTGATTGTTCAAGCAAGAGTGAGTATCACTTTGCACCTGTCTCCAATAGATCTGTCCGCCTGGAGGCAGATTGATTTCTTCTACGTCTCCCGTTTCGGTTTCGGTTAACCAGATCAAGATCTGACCTTTAGAGAGCTGTACATCGAAGTTATCTGTTATCTCATTTAGACTGTGTTCATATTTGCGCAAGCAAAGATAATTGTTGCGCCCCTTTAATAAAGCAGCATCCACATCTGAATTAAATAGCTTTTGAAGCAAAGGAAGGTCACGAGTATATAGTTGTTCCTGCAATTGAATGGTGTGAGTACTTACCACAACTTTATCTCCGGTTTTCTTCGCCCAATAGAGGGACGGAATAAGGTAAGCCAACGATTTTCCTGTACCCGTTCCAGCTTCGATTAAGGCATGCCTGGATTGAGAGAACGCATGGAAAACCTGAACCATCATCTCTTGTTGAGCCACCCGCCACTCAAACTGCTCAAATTCTTCTTGCAGTTTGTTTTGCAATAATTGAAGGAATTCTTCATATTCGTAAGTAAGCCCTGCTTCATAACGATCAACATGAAATGGGTTCCGGTTTCGCAAGGCTAACTGTCTATAGGTTTCAATTTCTTGCCCCTCTTCCTCCAATCTACCCTCAAGAAGGCGCCGATGTTCAATATGACCCAATAGTTCAGGAACATCTGAGGAAAATCCCTTCGTTAAATCCGTTAGACGCTGGAGAACTAAATATGGGAGACGGTCGAGCTTATCAAGGAGGGACAAGAAGATATGAGCAGTTGCCATAGCATCAGAATCCGCTTGATGCGGGGTCTCGTGTTCTATATCCAGCTCGGTAGATAAATCCGAAAGTTTATATCCCGACTGATTAGGTAGGAGTAGCCGTGATAATTCAACCGTATCTATTATGGGACCCGAGTAGGTAAGGTAACCATGATCGGCTAGAGCATGCTGTAGAAAGCCCAAATCAAAAAAGACATTATGTGCAACAAACACCGATCCGTCGAGTATCTTGAGGAGCTCCGGCAGAACCTCTTCAATAACAGGAGCCTCCTCGACCATCTGATCATTAATTTGAGTTAATTGCTGTATAAAAGCAGGAATTGGAATCCCTGGATTAATTAATGTAGAAAATTGGGATATGATTTCCCTATTTTCAATAAGAACGGCACCTATCTGGATGATACGATCGCCATCCTTTGACTTATTTCCCGTAGTTTCAAAATCAACCACTAAAAACTTATTCAATCGGTTCACCTCAGGTCATTTAGCGTACGGTCATACGCAGAAGCTTGTCCTCATCATACCACAACCTGAACCGATTCACAGCGTATACTCCCAAATGCGCAAAGCTTCGTCCTTTTCTCCCATCATATATCGTGATAGACCAAGCCAAAGATAACTATCGGGCATATTAGGACTCTCTTGAATGGATTGCTCTAGATGTTTTTGAGCAGTAGCGTAGTCTCCTCTAGTTAAACTTACTTTTCCTAATTGCAACAACCCCAATCCTCTTGTTGGAGCATGCATGTCCGAGATTAATTGATAAGCGTAAGTTTCTGCTTCATTCCACTCCTGCCTAGCCATGTGAACATGAACTAACCCTGCTATTGCAAGAGGATACCTACCTTCTTGTTCGAGAATCTGTTTAAAAACCTTCTGTGCTTCCTCATAGTCCTGAATATGGTGCATAATCCAGCCATAAGAAAATTGATAATCAGGATTAGTTGGGGAAAGTGACATAGCTTTCTTGATATAATTAATCCCTACAGGAAGTCCTTCTGCATGCCACATGTTCCAGCCAAGACCGTGCCAAGCTGCGGCATTTTCAGGGTCTCGCTCAAGAATAAGTCGGTAACACACTGTGGCATTTCCAAACTGCCGCAGATTCTCAAAGCTTTGGCCAGCCTGCCACAGAAGGTCTGGATCCTGTGATATCTGAATAATTTCAGTTAATGTTTGTTCAGCCTCGTCAGTCATTCCCTCTTCTTGGTAGCATTTAGACAATTGTAGGTAGATCTCCCAATCATCCTTAAACTCGTTCGCCAGCATTTTCCAAATGGGTAAGGCATCTTGATACTGCTCTAAGTTCATCATGACTAAAGCCTTGTTGAAATAAGGATCTCGAAGCTTCGGATAGGCTTCTATAGCTCCTTCAAACTGGAACAAGGCCAGTTCTGAGTTCCCGAAGCCAGCTAACAGAGACCCATAGGCATTTAGAGCTGTTGCCTTAAGCAACCGGTTTTCAGTCGTTCTACTTACAAAGCGCAATTGATTTTCTGCCTCTTCCCATTCTCCATTCATCATATGGCTAAAGCCTAGATATAACCTTGCTACATCAAGCTCTGGATCCTCGTCTAAGACTTCTCGAAAATGCTCTGCCGCCTGCCCGTACATAAGGAGGTTGTAGTAGCCTTGCCCCTTACGGAAAGCGTGAGCAGCGTAGCCAGATAAAACACTCACCATTTCTGGTTTATTCGTAGGCTTATGTTCTAAGTTCATGATTTCTTTAAAAATCTTTTCAGCAACTTCGTCAGACATCTCAGCTATTTCCATATCCAAATTGTTACTGTTTACTTGGAATCCCTGCACTCGACTTTGCAGCTTCGTCATGCGTTCTTCAAATATTAGCCATTGATCCAAAATATCATCGCTAACCTTGCGAAGCTCCATCACTTCTTGAATGAGCTTCTCCTGAACAGATGACGAGTTTGTTTCGGACCAATCTTTTTCGATTCCATCTAATCGTTCCATTAATGAGCAAAAGAGGTGTTTAACCAGCATAAATTGGAACCACCTTTTTCATATTTCCTACTATTTTTTCCTGAAACATAAGAAAAATGCGGCCTATTTTTTTAGGCCGCATTCCTTTAGTAGATGGTAGCGTGAATTTCTTCCCCTAACATCTCTATAATTTTATTGTTTTCATCCATAATCGCGACTTTAGGCTTGTGGTTTCTGACCTCTTCATTCGCTACTTGGCAGTACGAGATGATAATCACCTTATCACCTGGTTGAACAAGCCTTGCTGCCGCTCCGTTTAGGCAAATCACACCGCTTCCACGCGGACCTGCAATGACATAAGTTTCTAAACGGGCGCCATTATTATTATTAACAATTTGTACCTTCTCATTAGGCAGTATATCCACAGCTTCAAGCAAGTCCGTGTCAATCGTAATGCTGCCTACATAGTTCAAATTGGCTTCAGTAACGGTTGCACGGTGTATCTTAGCATTCATCATGGTTCGCAGCATGCTGTTCTCTCCCTTTATCCTACGTCATCATTAAATTGTCTATTAGTCTTGTCTTACCAAACCTTACAGCCAGTGCAATAAGGAAAGACGTGTCACCAAATTCCTCTATAGGTTCTAGGGACGGATAAGCTAAAACTTCCACATAATCTATATCCGCTAAAGGCTGACTGCTAATTCTAGCTATGATCAGTTCACGAATCTCTGCTGGTGTTTTCCCTTTTGAGTAAGCATCACGAGCCTCTTGCAGAGATTGACTAAGGGAAAGGGCTTGTATTCTTTCCTCTTCCTTAAGATACACGTTTCTGGAGCTCATCGCTAAACCATCTTTTTCTCGAACAATGGGACAAGGAATCACTTGAACCGGTATATTAAGGTCTTGCACCATCTGTTGAATGACCGCGACCTGTTGAGCATCTTTCTGCCCGAAGAAAGCACTATCTGGCTGGACCATATTAAACAGTTTGCAGACTACTGTTGCCACTCCGTCGAAGTGACCAGGTCTCGAAGCACCACACAAGCGATCCGTGACTCCCTTGACTTGAATGACTGTTTTTGTTTCTTGAGGATACATTTCCTTTACATCCGGGACAAACAGGAGATCTACCCCCCTCTTCTCGGCCATCACCTGATCGCGTTCTAGGTCTCTAGGGTAGCGTTCAAGATCTTCATTCGGGCCAAATTGCAAGGGATTGACAAAGATACTCATGACAACGACATCTGCATGCTGTTTGGCAAGATCAACCAAACTCATGTGACCTTCGTGGAGGTAACCCATTGTTGGAACAAAACTAATCCTATTTCCCTTTGCCCTTTGTTCTGCTGTCCATGAACGTAGTTCAGTTACTGTCTTTACGATGTTCATGGCGTACACTTCTCCCCATATAACTCTTTGATCGTTTCTTCCTTCATCGAGAAGTTGTGTTCCATTGCTGGAAACGCTCGTTGTTTCACTTCTATACTATATTGAGAAATCGCGGCTGAGATCTGCTCACCTACTTGAGCAAATGCCTTCACAAATTTGGGTCGAATTGAACTCGCATATTGAATCATATCATGAAAAACCAATACTTGGCCGTCACATCCAGCTCCCGCCCCAATTCCTATGGTTGGAATGTCAAGACGTTCCGATATATAAGTACCTAGTTGATGAGGGACACATTCTAATACGATGGCAAAAACCCCTGCTTCCTGAAGAGCTAGCGCATCCTCCATTAGTTTTTCTGCGTCCTCAACGGATCGTCCTTGTACCTTGTAACCACCTAACTGGTGAACCGATTGTGGAGTTAAACCGATATGCCCAACCACCGGTATCCCAGCTGCTACTAACTGCTGAATAACCGGACAGAGCTCTTTTCCTCCCTCTAATTTCACTGCCTTCGCAAGACCTTCCTGCATGAGTCTAGCTGCATTCCGAAGCGTAGACTCTGCACTGAGATGGTACGTCATAAAAGGTAGATCTGAAACCACAAAAGCACGTTTCGCGGCGCGAGTAACCGCTTTGGTATGATGAACCATGTCATCTAGTGTTACTGGAATCGTCGAATCATACCCCAACACTACCATACCTAGAGAATCACCTACGAGGATCATCTCCGCTCCTGCTTCCTCGGCTAGTTTAGCGGAAGGATAATCGTATGCTGTTACCATTACAATAGGTTCTTTTTCTTTTTTCATTTCTCGAAAAGTGGATGTCGAGTACACTCGATCCGTTGCCATGTGCTCCCCCATTCTTCTGAGCGCCAAACTAAAATATAAATACCCCACAGGAGCAATCAATAACCTGTGGGGTGGACATAACAATACAGAGGCATGCCGTGCCTTGAAGTCGCACGGATTCTTCTGTCTCGGTCCATTTAACAGGCTCAGAGCAGACTTGTAAATTAGCATGCTTAGATATAAAAGATATTATTTGCATGAGAACTGTGATTGTGCTATTCCTTCCCATAAAAGGATACAGCCAATATGCCATTAGTATAACAGAATTACCCTAAAGATCAACCCAATTCTATATCTGCGGAATAGACTTTCTCTATATTTCCATCGTCCTTTTGCACTAATAATACTCCATCGTCGTCAATCCCTAAAGCGAGTCCGGTCATCATTCCACTTATCTGACGAATGATGACTCTCTTTCCAATCGAGATCGCATGGGATTCCCATCGTCTCTTAATCGGAGCAAATCCTTCAGTAAGGTAAAGCTGATACAGCCTCTCCAATTTTTCGAGGAAATTCTGGACGAGCTTTACCCTTCTGATCGGTGCTTGCTTTTCAAGCATGAGTGAAGTGGCAATCTGTCCAATTTCCTCGGGAAAAGATGGAGTATTTACGTTGATGCCTATTCCAATAATTAAATAGTTAATACGATCCGACTCTGCGTTCAGCTCTGTCAAAATCCCACAGATTTTCTTGCCATTCAGCAGGACATCGTTTGGCCATTTAATCTGGGCAGGGAGATTCGTCTCTTCTTGTATCGCCTCCACAATCGCCACAGCCGCCAGTAAGGTAAGTTGGGGACAGCGATGCAGCTCTAACTGGGGACGGAGTAGAATACTTAACGCAATCCCTGTTCCTGGAGGAGAATGCCAAACACGTCCAAGCCTGCCCTTCCCACCAACTTGTTCGTCTGCAATGACGACGGTCCCTTCTTTCGCACCTTCTTTTGCTAAACCATGTGCCTTATGCTGTGTAGAATCTATCGTGGGAAAGAAGTGCACCTCCTGGCCTAATGACGTTGTTTGTAATCCCTCCTTCACCTCTGCAGGATAAGGCACATCCGGAATAGAGAGAAGACGATACCCTGATCGTCGTACCGCCTCAAACTCATAACCCTCCTCACGCAGCTCTTCAATGTGCTTCCATATGGCCGTTCTAGAGCAATTAAGAGCCTGACTGAGGTTCTCACCAGAAACAAACTCTCCATTTGCTTCTTTAAACATTTTCAATATCTCTTTCTTCATCTTTGATCCTTAACCTTTCTTATTTCCTGCAACAGGTACTCTCGGTCATTCGGTATGCCGTCTATTGCCACACGTTCGAAGAGGTACTGCAGGGATTCCTTGATCCAAGGGCCAGGTCGCTTCTGAAAAACAAGGACAAGCTCTTCACCTGTAACAGCTAACTGCTTTATGTGACGTAAGTTTAATTGTTCATTCCATTTCTCCAAGTGCTCGAACGGAACGGATTCCATGGATGGGGAAAAGACATAAGAAAGCATCCTTCCTTCTCTCACCTTCTCCATTCCATAGAGAAGGAGTAGTTTCTTTGCCTCCCGCTCCCCGGCAAGCGGAGTATGTGCAATTCGAAGATAGGTAGCTACAGCTTGATATTGTTTGTTTGGAAACCGCCAATGAGAGAAAAATTGTTGAACTTCATCCACTGGATCATGGTAACATAAAGCTGCCCATCTCAAGGTTGGATTCGTGCATTCTTCTAACCAGACACCTCCATCGTGAGAGGTCAAACTATCCAACCTTGTGCTCCAATCCTTAAAGGGTAGTAGACCCTTAGTAGCTAACAAATCGATTGCGGATGCTGGGTGAGTTCCTTCAATCATCTTAACAATTTCATCCCTAATTCTTTCCCTTGAAATCCAAGTTAAAAGGTGACTGCACTCCATCATAGCTGCCCAAGTTGTCTTCTCAATATGCAGCCCAAATCTTACACTAAATCTTAGTCCTCGGAGGATTCGTAAAGCATCTTCTTCAAATCGCTCCAAAGGATTTCCCACTGCTCGAAGGATTCCTTGGGACAGGTCTTTTTGCCCCTCATAAGGATCTATTAACCTTCCCCGTTTGTCCATGGCCATGGCATTGATGGTATAGTCGCGCCGTCCTAAGTCCATTGAAATATCTTGTACGAATTCCACTTCACCGGGGTGTCTGTGGTTCACGTAGTTTAACTCTCTTCGAAAGGTCGTAACTTCTAGGTGCTGTTCACGCCACACCACTGTAACCGTACCATGCTTTATTCCTGTGGGAATGACCTTAGGAAAAACACTCATAACCTGGTCAGGTGTAGCAGAGGTTGCCACATCTATATCGTTAATAGGAAGTCCGAGCAGCTTGTCCCGAACATATCCTCCTACCTTGTAGGCCGCAAATCCGTTAGTCTCGAGGATGGATAGCAGTTCATTTGCAGCTTCTTCCATATAAGTAACCTCCTTTTCCTGTGCACAATATGATAAGAGAGGAGGTGAGCAGAAATGCGCGTGTTTATTGGGGTCTTAGTTTTATTGACTAAATTATTTCAGTCTCTCCAGACCCGAAGATAGACTAAAGGGAACATGGCTGGACTTCGCCATAGACTAATCTCTCATAGATCTCTTCATATTGTCTTGCAATTTTCTCCTGGCAAAACATATGGTAGGCACGATGAAGAGATTGCTTAGAGAACCGGGCATAGAGCTCTTCTGAATTCAAAAGCAGCTTGACCTTCTCTGCCATCCCTTCAATGTCGCCTATCGAAAGAAGATAACCTGTCTCCCCTTCCTCAACAACCTCTGGCACTCCCCCTGTTTTCGTTGCAATGACGGGTTTTCCACAGGCCATCGCCTCAAGTGCAACTAAGCCGAAGCTTTCCTTCTCGGAGGTAAGTAATAACAAATCCGCCAGAGAATAAACACAAGCCAGGTTATCCTGTTTTCCCATGAAACGTATATCTTCGATCAAACCCATATCTTGAGCTAACTGTCGTACCATTTGCGTGTCAGGCCCTTCACCAATAAGCAGAAGCTTAGCTGGCATGGACGCACGGACTCTCTCAAATACTTTCACTACATCTTGTGTTCGCTTTACGGGACGAAAGTTTGATACATGAATGATTATCTTCTCCCCATTTGGGGCTATTTGTTGCTTTACGTCTTTCATATCTCGCGGGTAATACTCTCTCTTGTCCACGAAATTATATACTTTCTCGATGTTTTTTTGGACACCCAGCAACTGCTTCGTCTGATCAATAAGATCCTGGGATACCGCGGTCACGCTATCGCTCTTATCAATACCAAAACGAATCATATCGCTAAGGGAACGGTCATATCCTAACACCGTAATATCCGTCCCATGGAGGGTTGTTACGATCTTCAAGTGATCTCCCACCATCTGTTTTGCTAGGTAAGCGCTAATAGCATGAGGGACAGCATAGTGAACATGCAGCAGATCTAGCTTCTCTGTCTGAGCCACCTCCGCCATTTTGCTCGCAAGGCTTAGATCGTAAGGCGGATATCGGAACACATTGTAGCGATTCACCTCAACCTCATGATAATAAATATTTGGATAAAATTTTCCTAACCGAAAAGGCATATCCGACGTAATAAAATGAACGATATGTCCTCTTTCTGCTAAGAGTTTTCCCAGCTCAGTTGCGATAACTCCTGAACCTCCAACCGTCGGATAACAAGTAATCCCAATTTTCATGGTTTGTCCTCTCAACACAAATAGTCTAAGGATAGGGGCTTAGCAGAGGTAAAACCCTCAGCGAAGCCCTTTCCAATTTTTCTGCCGAACAAGTATTCTCTGCTGCGTATCTGCTCGAAATATCCGGTGGTTAATGGAGTTTCAACTCCCCCACTCGATGGCATGAACTGGCTTTTATACGCTTCTAAAATATGTAACTTTTGCTCATAAACATCCGATACATCTACACATAAATCAGGGTCGACAAAATCGTTAATAAAGTAATGGTAGACTTTCGCCACTTTGAAAGCCTCGCCCGCTTCAGGGGCAAATTTCCGTATTCCGGCACTAAATACGGCCTCTCTTACTAATCGAGAGCACCACTCATGGTCCGGATGACGATCCTCGCTATAGGGAGCAAGAATGGTGGTGGGCTTTACTTTTCTAATGACTTCAACAAGTTGTTTGATCTGAGTCGGGTTAATCTCAATCCCTCGGTCAGGAATATGAAGATTCAGCCTTTCCTTAGCTCCCATTCTCATTCTTGCCTCTTCCGCCTCTTGAATTCTCGTCTCCACATCCCCATTAGATGACAGCTCTGCTAGAGTTAAGTCACATAACACAATCGACTGACCTATAGAAGCATGCTTGTAAAGCGTCCCTCCCGCACCGATTTCGATATCGTCAGCATGGGCACCAATAGCCAAAATGTCTACAAACATATTTCTTTACTCTCCCTTATACTTATCTACAACTTCTCTCCAGCTAAAAAAGCCATGCTCTACAGCTCTCACCAATAGCTCAGCTGTCGCCACATTCGTAGCTAAAGGAATTCCGTATACATCACATAAGCGAAGCAAAGCACTGACATCTGGCTCATGAGGTTGTGCGGTTAGAGGATCCCTGAAAAAGATAATCAGATCCAGATCTCCAGTTGTGATAAGTGCGCCAATTTGTTGGTCTCCCCCTAAGGGGCCTGAGGCCAAGCGTTGAACTTTCAATTCCGTATTCTCCATGATTCTTAAGCCTGTCGTCCCCGTAGAATACAAAGAATGCTCAGAAAAGATATGCTCATAGGCAATCATAAAGTTTACCAGTTCATTTTTTTTCTTGTCGTGGGCAATCAAGGCAATCTTCATGGTAGCTCCTCCTCCAAATGCTTAATCCATTACATTCTCTAAACCATAGACTAACCTGTCCAATTTTAAGACCTTCTTAATCCCTAGGTTAATTCCAGGCATAAAGGATTCGCGATTCATAGAATCATGACGGATGCTAAGCGTCTGACCCACATGACCAAACAGTACTTCTTGATGCGCAACGAGGCCAGGAAGACGGACGCTATGTATGCGGAACCCATGGTAATAGCCGCCTCTTGCACCGTCGATGATCTCCTCTTCATCTGGATGACCTTGCTTTAGTTCCTGTCGAGTTTGCTGTATAAGTTCGGCTGTCTTCACCGCTGTTCCCGATGGAGCATCTAGTTTCTTATCGTGATGCAACTCAATAATTTCAACATGCGGCATATATCGTGCCGCCTCTCTGGCAAACTTCATCATAAGGATCGCACCAATCGCAAAATTGGGAGCGATGATCGCCCCTACCCCCTTCTCACGACAAAGCTTGTCTAACTCTTCAATATCCTCCGTAGAGAGCCCTGTAGTCCCTACCACAGGGCGTACTCCATGCAAAATGGCAAGCTCCATATGGCTTTTTACCACATGGGGGGTCGTCAGGTCAACGAGCACATCAGGTTTATAAGCTAGTAATGCCTCTTCCAAAGAAGTGAGGAAAGGTACACCCGAAAAACTGGCTCCCTCTCCCCCTGATCTAGGTGAACCTACCTCAGCCACCAATTCCAATTCCGGATCAGCCATTACCATTTTAACAGCCTCCTGGCCCATTCTACCTTTTGATCCTGTTACAACGACGCGAATTGACATATCTATATCTCCTTTAATGTTTAATCTTCTTCAACAAGGCAAGACTTCAGCAACTCTTTAGCATCCCGATGCCAAGGATCTAGCGTAATAAGCTCCTTAAGTGCATCTATTGCGTCCTCAACCATGCCTTCCTTCTTCAATACCAAGGCATACAGCAATCTTGACTGTGTATTAATGGGATCGAGTTCAATGGACTTTTCTAGCAAAGGCAGAACAGATGAGACTTCTTCTCCTCTTTCTACTTTTAGCAAGGCTTCCTTCGCTAACTTCCTCCCCTCTAAGAATACCTTGTGGTTACGGTATAAGGGGTTGTCGGGGCATATCCTTATCGCTTGCTGAATCGATTCCATGGCATCAACTAAATTATTATTTCTGGCATAAGTGATTGACAATTTATAATAATAGGTTGCATTATTGGCATCACGGCTTATCGCTTTCTTAAATAGCTCAATGGCCTTATGATAGTCCTTTTGAAATATGGCACGATAGGCTTCCTTGATAAACTCCTTTCCGGCATTCATAGCATCACGTTCCTTTTTTTACGAAGGTTAAATCATGCTACAGTATATGTACAGCCTATCAAGTCCGTGTGGCCTATCTTGTTACCAAATTATACAGGATTACCTATCTGTTGGAAATGAGAATCTACTCTTTTCTCGTCCACCTGTTGGCGTCTCGCGTATTAAACTTATGCATCATCTTATGAAACGCTTCTTCCAAATCAATGTTTAAGGAGTTAGCGAAACAAGTCAGAATGAAAAGACAATCCGCTAATTCCATATCAATGGAGTTTTCTTCCTCATCCGCTCGCTTCGGCTTTTCCCCGTAATAGTGATTAACTTCCCGAGCCAATTCTCCTGCTTCCTCTGTTAAACGGGCCATGAGAGCTAAGGGGCTGAAATATCCCTCTTTAAATTGTGAAATATATGCATCCACTTCTGCTTGCATTTCTTTAATCGTCATCTCTTTTGACATAGGTTCCCAACCCTTCCTATATTTCTTTTCCTATCCATATCCTAATTATAACACGAACCTTTTTTCTCACCTATTTCCTAGACAATTACAGTCCATACTAGGTAATATAGAAACTGTGCTTTGATCGTCATTCTTTTATTAGGTGGGTTGCTATGAAGGATAGAATTAAGAATATTATCATGATCCTTATCGGCTCCGGAATCATGGGTTTTGGAATCAACTATTTTAACATCGCAAATAATCTCGCTGAAGGAGGAGTCACAGGGATCACCATCCTATTGAAGTTTATGTTTAACTGGGACCCTGGATTAGTCAATTTACTAATCAACATTCCTCTCTTACTCGTCGGCTGGAAAGTACTGGGTCGAATCGCTCTTATCTACACGATTATCGGGACGTTGTCCTTGTCCTTCTTCCTTACCATCTTTGGGCAATTTCGCTTACCGCTGGAAGATTCCTTACTTGCCGCACTCTATGCGGGGGTTTCTGTTGGAGTGGGATTAGGTATCGTATTCCGTTACGGAGGAACCACGGGGGGAGTCGATATTATTGCCCGCTTGCTGAATAAATACAAGGGCTGGAGTATCGGCAGAACCATGTTTGCGGCAGATTTCCTTGTCATTGGCATTTCCTTGCTCTATCTTGATTTAACAGGAGCGATGTACACCCTTGTTGCGGTATTTATTGGGGCCAGAGTCATCGATTTTGTCCAAGAAGGATCCTATTCAGCCAAGGCAGTCACGATTATTTCGGATGAAAATGAACAGATTGCAAAAAAAATTATGACTGAAATGGAGAGAGGTGCCACCTTACTGAATGGGAAGGGCGGGTGGACTGGAATCCAAAAGGATGTCCTTTACTGTGTAGTAAGTCGACAGGAGATGATCCGCGTAAAACATCTCGTCCACGAAATTGATCCGTATGCCTTTGTCATTGTAAACGACGTACACGAAGTATTGGGTGAGGGCTTTACACATGACGAACAGAAAAGACCATTGAAGGAAGCATAGGCATCTCTCTAACAAACAAAAAGAAAGGAGGCCTACGCCTCCCTCTTTAACCAAATATTATAGTATCCAATGTCTCTACAAGAGTATCAATTTGAGGTTTCGTAATTTGAGCATTCGCCCCAACGGCATCTCCCTTATGTTTCAGAGATTCCGAAATAAGAGATGAGAAGATGACCACAGGAATACGATGTAAAAACTCGTGTTCCTTAATTTTTTTGGTCAGATGCAAACCATCCATCTGTGGCATCTCAATATCGGTAATCATAAGATGCACTTGCTCAAGGGTATTCTCCTTTTGCTGATCATACGTATCAAGCAGATAATCCCACGCTTGTTTTCCATCATGGAAAATATGATGCTGAGTGTAACCCGCTGTTGAGAGTGTTTCTTCTAGCAGCTTTCTAAGGATAGCCGAATCTTCAGCAATAAGGATTCGTTTTGTCCCTCTTTCGTGACGAGTGGCAACTTTATCTAGCCTTTTTACATTAATCCCTGTAGCTGGGTTAATATCTACCACAATCTTCTCAAAGTCTAGGAGCATAATCATTTTATCTTCCAGCTTGATAACGCCAACAATTGATCCCCCTGATTGAAGCATATCTGAAGGCTTTTCTATCTGTTCCCACGATATTCTATGAATTTGGCTTACCCAGCCCACGTGGAAAACCACCTTCAATTCATTAAATTCCGTAACGACGAAACTTCCTTCGTTCCACTCCAATTCTTCTTCCAATCCAAGTACTCGTGGAAGGTTGATCACGGGGAGGATCTCATTACGCATAAGAATGAGTCCAGATATATGAGGGTGAGAACGGGGGAGTTTGCTCACCTTCCCCGGTGCCGTAATTTCTCTTACCTTAGCCACATTGATTCCCAGGCACTGCTCCTTATGTGCGCCGATGCCAAGCTCGAGCACTTCTAATTCGTTCGTTCCACTCTCTAATAAAATTTCTTTTTTAGCTTGAATCATCTGCGACATCATCCTCTATTTTGATATGTAAGCATTTCTTTTTATTTTAAGATAAATACACGAAAAATGTATCACAAAACTATGAATTTTTTTTGAAAATTAATTCCAATACATGGTTAAACAAAAAAAAGCGCCCGAAGGCACTTTATATACTCCTCACTCTTTGACCCATATACATCCTCCATCCTACATACGATAAGGAACTTAATAGAATCAATCCCATTAGTGTAATCATAGCGATAGGAGAGTTGCTGCTAATATACCAGGCAAAAGTAAACTCTTCCTTACCCAGGAACACATTGCCTGTGACTTCCCTCAATTGTTCTAGTGCACTTTGTACAGCAAGCCAATTGACCTCATCCAATCGAGATTGCTGTTGTAAAAAATTATATAGCGAATCCAACATTTGCATAGTGGATGGGGAATGGTTAACAGCAAAGGAGGGCTTCAAAATCATATAAAGCTTTAAATTCTCTTGCAGGGCATTACTTAAGTCATTTACTTGTTTGCGCTCGGAATGATGAATCATTTTGCTAACCTGCTCTAGGTAGGTCATATGGTACCCTTTCCAGATTGGTTGGTTAGGGTGAGTTAAAGCATCGATTAAAAGCCGAATCTGAGTGGCGTGCCATAACGCCTCTTTCTTATCGGGGGAAACAGCTGCATAAACCTGCTTTCCTTGAACTAATGAATTGGATGCTAATTCCAAAGCCTCTATGCTTATCTTCTTATGAAAGCCAATCTGAGTAAAACCTTGTGCAAGTTCATCTAATTTAGCTTTAGCCTCTGCGATTTGGCCTTGCTCCGTATGACTTAGTACTTCTTGTGAGAGCCGATCTAAAGTCTGGAGTAAATCTTTATGTGTTTCCTCTTGTTCACCTAAAGTCAGTGCCGGCAGGCACCAAACCATCAGGAGGATGGTTATCAACAACAGATAGAGTTTCTTTTTCAACGCTAACCTCCCTGTTCCGACATCTACCCTCATCATATGGGAAGCAGGACAAGATTAGACCACTTTTCTGTTCTTCTTTACCAAAATATATATAAGAGAGAGAGAAAATAAGCTTAGAGCGAAGGTCAGCCAACCCACGAAACGATCATACTCATTCAAGACGGAAGGGAGATAAGGATGAATATCTAAC
Source organism: Ammoniphilus sp. CFH 90114 (assembly GCF_004123195.1). Taxonomy (NCBI): domain Bacteria; kingdom Bacillati; phylum Bacillota; class Bacilli; order Caryophanales; family Paenibacillaceae; genus Ammoniphilus; species Ammoniphilus sp. CFH 90114. Next base: position 512,448 of record NZ_SDLI01000002.1, on the reverse strand, counting down.
ATATAATCCATCCAATCATTCCAAGTCGTCCATATCCCTACCATAAGAATATGCCTGAAGCGAATGGTATAGTGTTTGGCATATAAGAGACTCTCAATAGCCATTCCGGCGTGAGAAAACATCAACATAAAATCCGTCCAATGCTTAGTACCTCCCATTGCCCATCCTGCTAAAATCACGGCTACCGCCCAAACCCCATACTTGAAGTTTGTCACTGCCGCAAATGCTTCTAATGTAGGAACGCTTCGACCAATTAAGAGAGTAATCAAAAAGAGCGTAAACAGTGCACTTCCCGTCGGACTATCTGGCACAAAAATTCTTAGCCACTCAGGATGAGTTTGCGCAAGTTGATCTTTATACCAGTAAAATCCGTATATCGAACCAAAAAAATTAGTAATAATGAGACTCCATAAAAACCAAGACTTTCTTAGAGAGCCCATTAACCAATGGTAAAGAGTTACCATACCTTTCCTCCCATGCAGCGGGTTTTTTCCCATTCTTACTAGGAAAGCCATAATTATATCAAAATATACGCATGAAAAAAACTGACTGTATAAACAGTCAGTTTCTCACCTATTACTTCAAGCCAGCTAGATATTCAACGAGTTGGTCTAACTCTTGGTCTGATCCTGAGAACAGTTTACCAGGCATTGTTCCACGCCCGTTCACGATGACTTCCTTGATCTCATCTGCAGAAAGATGTCCACCAACAGCCGTTAGCGCAGGTCCTGCTCCACCAGACATATCAACACCGTGACAGCCTTGGCAATTCATTTGCTTCGCCCAAACAGCAGCACCTGGATCCTCTGTGCTTGCTGATGGCTTAGGATCTGCAGGAGTTTCGTGTCCTGCTGATTCTTCTTTCGGTGGATGAAGTCTATGATGCTCATCCATCGCAGCCCAAGTTAAGTACACAATGGAGATGATACCAATGAACATTAAACCGGAAGAAACCGGTCTCTTCGTCCAACGACGCTCAGGTCCACGATCAAGGAACGGAGCTAGTAGCAATCCTCCGAACATAAGTCCAGGAATAACCAAAATACCAATTAATACCCAGTCCCCGGATGCCCAAGGAAATTTCAACAACTGGAAAAGGAACAAGAAATACCAGTCAGGAAGCGGTGTGAAATCCGTGTTCGTAGGATCCGCTTTATCCGTCAATGGAGACGGATGACTCACAGTCAAAATGAGGTAAGCAACTAATGCTACCGCTGCTACCATCCATTCTTTTAGTAGAAAGTTAGGCCAGAACGGCTCGTTTTTACCTGGAAATTCCGAATAGGAAGGCGAGACATTAGGTGTGCGCTTGGCAGGAACCCGTGAATCGCCAACGTATTCAATCGTTTTATCTTGCTTTGCCATTCTCCTTATACCCCCCTCTTAAGCGATTAAAATATACTCTTCTAATAGTTTGAATTTATAGAGGCCCAGAAATACCTTGTCTACGAATAATGATAAAGTGTGCCCCTAGAAGCCCTAACAACGCACCTGGCAAGAAGAATACATGAATCGCAAAGAAGCGAGCAAGAGTTTGAGCACCAAGGATTTCTCCACCAGTCAATAGATGCTTAATAAATGTTCCGATGAAAGGTACAGTAGCTGCAATCTCTACCCCTACCTTTGTCGCAAAGTAGGCTGTGTTATCCCAAGGAAGAAGATACCCTGTGAATCCAAGGCCTAACATTACAAAGAAGATTAACATTCCGACAACCCAGTTTAATTCGCGAGGATGCTTATAAGACCCTGTAAAGAATACACGAAGAGTATGTAGGAACATCATAACGATAACGAGACTTGCTCCCCAGTGATGCATACCGCGAATGATAACACCAAAGGCTACTTCGTTCTGTAGATACTTAACTGACTCATAGGCGTTAATAACGTCCGGAACATAGTACATCGTTAAAAACATACCGGATAGAATCTGGATGACGGTAATGAAGAACGTCAATCCACCAAAGCAATAAACAAATGCAGAAAAATGATGTGCTGGGTTAACGTGCTCAGGCACCTCGTGATCGGCGATATCGCGCCACATTGGCGTAATATTGAGGCGTTCATCGACCCAGTCGTAGATTTGCTTAATCATCTAATTTACGCCCCCCCTTATACAGGATTTGGTTCTGGTTTACCAAGATATAATTTTCCTTCTTTCACTTCATACGCATACTTATCCAGTGGTGCTAATGGAGGAGTATTCGGAACGTTCTTTCCGTTCTTCTGGTAGAAACCGAAATGGCACGGGCAAAAGAAGTGGTTCTCATGGCTCGCTTCGGTGTTCCACTGAACGGTACAGCCCAAGTGCTTACAGATCGGTGACAAGGCAATAATATTGTCTCCCTCTGTGTACACCCAAGCGGACAATGGGATCTCCGTCTTATACCAACCATCTGTCACTTTGACTTTAAAGTCAAAACGTTGCGGCTCATTGGTTAGCTTATCTACTGTCGTTACAGGTACCATGTCTCCACCAGCAGCATCTGCCTTCAAGGCAGGATCTAAAGCAAAGCGAGCCATAGGCGTAATCATCCCTGCGGCAAGAAAACCGCCAGTACCCATGAGCATGTAGTTCAAAAATGTCCGCCTGGAAATGTCTTTCTTACTCATTTCTCTCTGACCTCCTATCCTTATAATTGAAAAAGTCCGTACGGACTGCAGAATAATACACACTGAAACTAGGACATTCCAATCATAGCGAAAGAAAACGAATAGTGTCAAGAATATCTTGTGCATCAACCTATAAACTCGGCCAGTTTAAAAAGTTTTTGTGAACATTTTATGACTTTTCTTGACACAAGGTAGAAACAGATTGATCAAGAACGGTTAATTTCCATAGATAGTTTGTCCTTCCAACCCATGGATAATACAAATTCCCCCTACTTTTTCCATTGATTCATTATTTGTTGAGTCAACCTTTTTCCTTCCTTCACCATAATGCTTAAATCGTCCTCATTTTCATTTCTTTCTAATAAGTAAGATGAATAGTTGGACGCCGTTAAACTTTCGTGCAATTCACTTTGTGTCGTAATCCATTGGATGTTTTGAAATTGTTCCGATTCAAAAATAGGGATTCTCGTTTGTTCGTTTACCAGATAGAGGGTAGGAAACAATACGATCCGTCCCGTTAGCTGTCTCTCAGCATAGACACAGATTTCTTCAAGCCACCTTTGTTCCTTCACCTTTGCTACCCCTAGCGCATCGGGAGCAAGAAGGTAAACCGGTATTAGTGCCGTATCAATATATTCCTTAGCCCCTTCGTACGTCTTCATATCCTCAAGCGTCCATCTCACCTTCAAGTCACCTTCCCCTGTTCAAATACAAAAAACTCGGGAATCCCGAGTCTTTTGCCCCTAACGTGTATTTTCTCGAACCACAAGTGCCTTGTCAACTCTCCAATTCAAAGTCCATCTTTCTAAGTTCATTCCATTCCCCGGTCAACTCAAGGAATCGACTTTGGTTTCCTTCTGCTAGAGAGCGATCAATCTCATCATACAATACCTTTAACCTCTGCTTACGTATCGCTTTATCCATCACGATCTCTGCCATCAAACTCATAACATCATCTTGGGTTATACGTGGGCTTTCCATTGGCCTTCCCTCCAATACGGCTAAATATTGTGGACATAAGAGACGATCTTTGAAATATAGAGAAATAAACACATCTTCTTCAGGGTTTAATCGAATGTCATGGAATGCCCGTTCCACATCATAGTAAATCTTCGTAGATTTTTGAAATTGAAAGGGAGTCGCCTGAGAACAGACAGTCGAAATAATCATGGTTTTATCCCGATTCCGGAGATCATCCGTGAAGTGAACTCTTTCTAGAAGACGTTCATCTGATAACATATAGTTAAACAACCAACTTCCCTCTTTTTTCTTTAGTTGAAACTTACTTAAGAACCACCGAATAAACTCCTTCTTTGCTGATACGGTCACGGCTTCACCCACAAGTTAGACCTCCTTGCCATTTTCACAATATTCCGATTATTATAGTTGTAGGGGTATCTCGCACGATCTTTACTTTACTCTATTCTTCTAGATTGCTTTTAGTTATCCTTCATCTTTCCTATCTAATATGATATCTTTCATCGTATATCCTTCGACAGATTCTAGCAGGGTCTTCCCTAGTCTTGTAGTTTGAAGCACCCATGTATTTTCATTATGTATTCCTTTGCGCAGTAAACCAAGATGAACCATCATCTTTAGGATGCGATTCCTAGCAATGCTGTCCTCATTATCATAATAGTAAGGACGAATTCTTGGAACTAATACCCGAATGAGAGCTTCCTCCTCCATCCACCTTTCCGCTGCCCTTCCAATTAAGCGGATAAACATCGGTAATCCGCTGATTGGACGCTTATACAATCTAAGCCAGAACTTATACATTTCCATCGCAAGAATTTCCGGCGGCAACTGAAACGCTTCTTCAGCTTCTGGGGTAGTCCATAATGCATTACCCGGCTCTTCACGAATATAACCTCTGTAGTAACAGAAGTCGTAAATAAGGGAAAAGCGATCAGGATAGTCCCGAAAATGACGTCCATAACCAAATCTCCATCCACCTTTTTCAATAAGCTCTTCTTGGACAGACATCAGTTCCATCAATTGCTGTTGATTGCGTTTATAGATTACTCCGTCTGATGTTAACTGGGGTTGATGTCGACTAACATACTGAAGGAATTGATGGAGATCTTCTATAATGGCAATCCCTTCATCACGATAAAAGGGCGGATCCGAGTAATTAGGCTGTTCCCCCCATTCCATCTTCAGGATGGTGTTAGCCCAGGCTTTTCTCATATCCTCAGGGACCTGAAAAGCTGAAACGGCATTACGAGAGACCCCTCGGAAGATCCATCCTTTCTTTAAGGCTACTGAAACGAGCTTTCGGTACGTATCCCGATCTAAGTTCTCCATATAGGAAAACTTAGCTTTTGCTCGGAGGTCTTCTAATGTGAATGTCGACCTAGAATCAAAAACAATATACATTAAGAAATGAAATTCTTCTTTTTTTAAGCTCTCAAGTTGCTCCTTTATGTTTGCTTCTCTTTTTATCGAGCCCAGTAAGGACTGTATAAGTTCATTTTTCGAATGGATATTGCAATCACACGAATAGGTATTAGCCAACTGATGCAACTGATCGATATCTGCATAACTCAACATTTCTGCCAATCTCATCAACGTATTTCCCTCCCTTCCTCCTTGTTTCCATTATTAACCGATCCAATGGATGGTTATACCCTATTCTAGATGAAATTATTCGAAAGAAAAAAGGCGGCCCCATAGCGTAAGCTATGAGGACCACCTCTTAATTAATAAAGCCTTGTAACCTCTTATTCCACTCTAGAGCTCTCTCGTTCTCATCGTTAACGTTTAATAATTGCTCGACATACTTCTTTGCCTCTTCAAGTTCCCCTTTATCGTATGTAACCTCTACGAGCTTCAAGAGGATGGACTCATCCTGATCGCCATGCTCTAGAGCCGAATGCAAGGCCTGTTCGGCCTCTGTAAGTTGACCTGTCTTATGATAAGCCTCTGCTAATACCTGATAAGCGCCAATGTGAGAGCTGTCTATTTTCAATAGTTCTTTTGCGTATCCTACAGCCTCCTCTATCCGCTCTAGCTGCAGTGCCGTAACAGTTAAACCAAATAGAGCCTCAGTCCCATTCTCTTCTCTCCAGCATTGGAGAAACAGGTCATAGGCTTCTTCAAATCTACCCATTTGGCTCCATAGCCTTGCTTGATTCATCTTGGCCTGCTGCTCTAATTCTGTTCCTCGCAGCTGATCAAGATGGTCTTGCGCTTTTTCAAATTCACCCATCTGAATATAAAGATCGCTTAATATATATCGGACGTCATCTTGATCCGACTCGACCTCTACAATATTCTCTAAGTGACGGCATGCTACTTCAGGTAGGTTCTGCATAAGATAAATATCAGCCAATAGGATGGAGGCCCTCGTGTAATCTGGCTCTAGATCTACACAGATGAGAAGCTCACTCATCGCTTCATCTAAATCACCTAGGTCAATCATAATTTCAGCCTTTAACGTACGAGCCTCAATTTGCATATCCGTGGTTAATTCATCAAAATACACTTCTGCCTCATTCAAGAGAGCAAGTGCCGTATCCACATGTCCTAGATCATAAAATACATCCGCCAGCAATAATTGAAAGTCTGGTTGCCCATCGGCTTCACTCATCAGCATCTGTAAAATAGCGAGCCCTTGTGCAACTTGTCCTGACCGGATTTTTTCCACTGCTTCATCAATTTGATCATAAATCTGACCGCTCATGTTACCACCTCTCAATAGATAAAGCCGTTCTGTACTCTTAAGAACGGCTTGTCCATCATTATGCTCTCGACAACCAACTCATAGTTACCACGGTAACCATTATCCCTAAAAATCCAGCCACTAAACCTATATTCGGTGGAGTATAGGAGCTATGGTCCAATTGAAGTGGATCTCCTATACTTGCCATCAGTCGATATCTCATATCTGAGCTCTTCTCCTCTGAACTCGCTACTAGCTGGTCAATAGCTATTACCATATGGGCTGACGACAGTTCCTTCCACTCTACCTGTCCGGGCTCAACCTTAGCCACATGTTCTATATTAAGTGTACCATACATGAGGACCCCAAAAACAAGCAGGAAAAGGATGGACAATGTCGTTAACCACCTCTTCATAGCAGGAGAAATCGCAAATACATGAGCAGTTATGGGGAATTTCCACTTATCTTCCCGTGCCAATCGTGCCATGACCCCTTCCGACATGGAAGGGGCCCCCTCTAGTACTGGAAGGGTAGAAAACTCCATCTGGAATAACTCACTGCTTTCCTTCCAGATGATATACTCCATCTGGCAATCCTGGCATTGACCAAGATGTTGCTTCATGGCTTTCATTGAATGTTCTGGTAAAGTCTGATCTACGTAGCCTGCCATGAAGTGGAATGCATCCGAACATCTCATGTCTTGGTCATCCCCTTGGTTTCCTCCCATTGTGATTCTGTAAAATAAGATTCAAGTTGAGTCTTAATACTAGTTCGAGCCCTGAATAGAAGGGACTTAACCGAGCTAACCGTGGAATCTAAGATATCTGCTATCTCTTTATAATCCTTATCTTCATACTCTCTAAGTATGAGAGCATAGCGTTGCTTCTCCGGCAAATTATCAATCGCAAGGCGAACAAGCCGTTCCCTCTCTGTACGTAAGAGCTCATATTCCGGTAGACGATCCATAGAAGTTCTTGGATCAACTTTACTATCCTCAATATATACTTCGGAATTCCTGCTTTTTCTTAGTTCACTAAGAACGGTGTTCCTTGCAATGGTATATAGCCATGTGGAAAAGGAAGCCTCCACATCACGGAAGGACTGCAGATTACGAAAGGCTTTATAAAAAGTTTCCTGACATAGATCCTCAGCCATATGGTCCAAATGCGTGTTGTTTAACATATGTACAATAAACGCTAATAATCTCTTCTCATAGCGCTGAATAATTTCGGAATAATATTCTACTTGACCATCCTTTATTTCACGGATCAATTGAGAATCAGTCATCATTCTCCCCTTACCCCCCAGGCAAACTGAACTTCATTGTTATCTCTACTTGATTATGACGATATTCATATCAAAAAAGTTTCATCCCAACCTAAAAAAGGATTCCAGAGTGTCCAGTTTACTCTCATGCTTTCTCAATTCGTCAAACTCTGTCATTTTCCTGCAAGAAAACAAAAAAATAAATCTTCCAATTCATGACTCCCTAGAAGAGTGCATGATCGGAAGACAAGGGTGACACTTACTTCTTAGTAGGCAAAAGCATAGGTTTGATGAGCATATAAAAACTTTCCATCGTTATTTACAGTGTCAACGAATCTCCCCTTTAACATGGTTTTACACTGAAAGCTCGCACCTGCGTTAGATCTTAGACTTTCTTTTCCAACAAGAAGAAGATCAGCATCTGCTCCAACACGTATGGACCCTTTCATAGGAAAAATCCCAAAAAGCTTTGCGGGTAGTCTTGATCTCACATAAGATAACCTGATTAGGTATCGTTCTACTTCTTGGTCTTTCTCTAACTTAGGCAGAATCATATCCGATTGATCAAGCCAATAAGATCGCATAACGACAGGATCCATCCTATTCCATTTCCTTTGCCATCCTCCCTCTTTTTCCAGGTCTGTTACTCTAATGATCGTCCTAGAACGAGTTGGGTAGCTCCACCTACTGTAAGGAAGCATGATAGGTATAGATAATTTAGACATACTGTTGTAATCCTTCTCATCGACGTCTGCCACCAACCCCGATCTAAGGATACGCTGCTCAAAGTCCTGCCACTCTATTTTTTGCCACCCACTATTTCTATCTTCATCCTCTACCCGTATCACTTTTACTCTCTTCTTATCTAAAAATTCTATCGCTTGTTTCGTCAATCGAGGCAAAGATACATGATACACGTAATCAAAAAGCTCTTCTTCATCATTTAAAGGATCGACATTTTTATCACTCATTTGCTCTTCCCTTATTCTTATGCTCTTGACCCGTGTTGTGATCCCTTGGGTTGTCCCCCTCTCATCCCCAGAAATAAACCCTGGAAGCACATACAAAGAAGAACCATCGATAAAAAACGCATCACCTTTCATTCGGATGGAGGGTCGGATTTCCTTGATTATCCCTTGATCAATTAGAATATCTTCCTTTTTGGTTACCCCCGGATAAATAATCGTTGCATTTTGAATTAACGTTTTCATACCCGACCCACCTTTATTCTTTTTCTCTGCCCGATCCAATCCTTATCTTCATCAACAATATCAATGGTCCGTCCTATGCTTAGGAATACAAAGCTAGCAAAGATAGCAAAGATATCTGTCCACGGATAAACCATAAATAGAAGTCTTGTCGGTTCTGCAATCAATCCGCACCAGCCCTCCGCAAAAACACGAGCGACTCCAATTAATGGTCTGGCATCTGTAACTTCTTGCAGGATCGCATGCATGGCAAAAGGGAACTGAATAACAAAATGAAGAAACAAGTGCTTCGATAAATTTATATGAAACGCATGCTTGCCCAAATAACCTAATACAATGAAAAGGAGAAACGTAACTCCTCCAAAGCCCATAATTAATACCTCATATAATCTGGAAACGAGGTCGTTTTGCGGAAAGAGATGCCATAAGGTAAAGGGAATGACCCAAAGCTTGACCAGAACCATAGTAGATAATAGTCCTGTGCTAAAAAATAGATAACCAAGATATCGATTCAAGTTTTCCCCTTCCCCCTTTGTCCACCTGTCAATGCATTGATAAAAGATATGTAAGAAATCGCAAAAAGATGACAAGCCTGCATAAAAGGGGCGGAAAATGTCATCTTTTTTTCAGGTTCGTTTAAGGTTAAGGGGGTTAAATAAAAATAGTAGATAGAAGGAGGGTTTGAATGATGACAAGTAAGATATGGAAAACAGGATTTCTGTCCTTTATCGCCGGCACATTGTTAACAGGGAGCTTCTGGCTAGGTGTCGAGAATGCCTCATACTTCCAAGATAAAACAGAAAACATTCCAACACAGTCAGTGTCTACTCCTATCGGCTCTATCCAACAAGCCTCATTGCTTGAATCCAGCAGTAGCAATATCATCGCCAAGATGGTTGAAGAAGTAGGGCCTGCGGTCGTAAAAATTGAAACCGAGACGACTCGGAGATCTACTTTAAGTGAGAGGGACTTATTCTTCCGTCAATTCTTTGGTGGTGATTATCCCATGCCGCAAACGGAGCAGAAGCGTGAAGGCCTTGGATCTGGGTTTATTATTAGTCAGGACGGATATATTCTGACCAACCATCATGTCGTGGAAGGGGCCGGGCAAATAAAGGTAAATATCATAGGGGCTGACAAAAAATATGATGCCAAGATCATAGGGCAAGACCCAGAACTAGACTTAGCTGTTTTAAAAATCGAGGCGGATAAAAACCTGCCTGTATTGAAAATGGGCGACTCCGAAAACATCCGCGTGGGCGACTGGACCGTAGCCATTGGTAACCCTTACGGACTTGATCATACCGTTACTGTCGGCGTGATCAGCGCCAAGCAAAGGCCTCTAAACATCGGTCAAGCCAGATTTAAAGACCTACTGCAAACCGATGCGTCCATTAATCCAGGAAATAGCGGTGGTCCACTACTCAACCTTAAAGGGGAGGTCGTGGGCATCAATACGGCCATCAATGCGGAAGCACAAGGAATTGGGTTCGCTATACCAATCAATACTGTTCAAGAGGTCCTAGAGGATCTCATTCATAAAGGAAAAGTATCTCGACCATGGCTTGGTGTCTCCATCCAAGATTTAACTCCTGAGCTTGCGAAATACTTTGAAATTGATATGAAAGAAGGCGTAGTCGTGGGTTACGTTGCCGCAGGCAGCCCTGCGGAGAAGGCTGGTTTACAGCAAGGGGATATCATCGTCGAGCTTGATAAGCAAAAAATCAAGAGTAGTGATCAGTTTGTTAAAGCCATAGCCGATACGAAAGCTGGCTCTAAACATACCATGCTCCTCATGAGAAACGGGGAGTTTAAAAGCTTGAACATTATGATTGGAGAAAAAAATTATAATAATAACTGATAGGCAGGACATTTTCCTCCTATTCCCTTAAAATAAAATACATGGCTGTTTTCTAAGCAATATAACCGGAAAAAGTCCGCCTATTTAACCTGATGCAACAATGGAAAAATAGCCGGAAAACTCCGGTTATTTTTCTCTTAACCCTATTTGAAGGCAGGTAACTTTCATGCAAAAAAATCGAATCCTTGTCGTCGATGATGATCAAAAAATCGGCGTTATGCTCAAACGCGCCTTAGACTATGAAGGCTATGAGGTTACGGTTGTCCATTCTGGAGAAGATGCACTTCTTCTACTCCTTGAGAAACCTTTTGACTTAGTTATTCTTGATATCATGCTCCCGGGGTTAGACGGTTGGGCAGTCTGTCAAGAGATTCGGGTAAACAGCTCTATACCTATCATCATGCTCACGGCCAAAGACGAGGTGGAGCAACGTGTAAAAGGATTGGACTCTGGTGCAGATGACTACGTCGTGAAGCCGTTTGCTCTTGACGAGCTTCTTGCTAGAATACGAGCTCAACTAAGAAGACATCAACCTCCCAGAGAAAAGGCGGACCACTTACACTTTGCTAATATTGAGCTAAATCTGAGCAGCAGGGAATGCAAACGGGGAGATCAAAAGATTGATTTGCGCGGAAAAGAGTTCGAACTCCTCGAACACTTCATGCTGCACCCCCATATCGTATTGGCCAAAGAACAGCTGCTTCAACATGTTTGGGGGTTCGATTATGAAGGCGAATCCAATGTAATCGAGGTTTATATCGCCTCCTTACGGTCAAAGTTAGAGAAGCACGGCCACCCACGCCTCATTCATACGGTCAGAGGAAGTGGATATATCCTACGGGAGGACTAATGCATGCCTATACGCCTCAAGCTCTCTCTTTGGTACAGTGGAGTTTTCCTCCTCGTCATTACCTTGTTTTGTACTTATATCTATCTATTTTTTACCCATAGAGAAATGAATCAGATCGATTTTCACCTTCGAGAACGCGCTCAGGAGGTTCATCAATCCATTGAAATTGTCGATGTATTCCCTTTGCCGCTCCGTCGTTTGGTTCTACCTGATATCAATGTGTTCTCGTCACCAGAGCTATTCTTGCAAATTGTAGATATGCAGGGAAGAGTCATCTCCCGTTCTGAATCGTTAGGGGAATATTCACTCCCTATCAGCACAGAAGCACTTAACCATATCGTTCGTGGCACCCCATTTTTTGAAACAAAAAATGTGCAGGGAACCCAGATTCGGCTCTATCACTTGCCTTTAGTCTCAGGAAAACAATTTATAGGTGTTCTCCAGGTTGCAGAGTCTCTCTATGGCTTTCATCGTTCCCTTTCTAATCTAAGATGGCTACTTGCTATTGGCGCCTTAACAACCGTAACCCTGTCAGCCTTATTGGGCTGGATCTTAGCGAGGCAAGCCCTCTTGCCTATCCACCGGATCATCGAGACGACAGCCGAAATTGAAAGAGAAGGAAAGCTTGAAAGACGGATTAATTACCCTGGACCTCCGGATGAGATAGGGCAGCTCTCTACACAAATTAATTCTATGATGGAAAAGATTGAACAGATGTATCGTGAGCTAGAGGAGTCTTACGAAGCACAGCGGCGATTTGTGGCCGATGCCAGTCATGAGCTGAGGACACCCCTGACCACCATACGAGGCAATATGGATTTTTTACGGAAGCTATATAAGGAAAAAGGAGTACTATCTGAAGAGGCTATGGAGGACATCGTAGATGAGCTCGAGAGAGTCTCGAGGATGGTCCATGATCTTCTTGCCCTCGCCCGAGCTGATGCCGGATATCATATCCAAATGGAAGACATTAAACTCACGGAATGGCTGGAGGACTGGATCCACAAAGGAAAAGGGTTAGCAAAACCAGATGTCTTATTTCACCATGAGGAAACTCCTGAAGAACTAAAACAGATAAAAATTAAAGGAAATCTAGACTTCCTTAAACAAATCTCCCTCATTCTTTTAGAAAATGCCTTTAAATATACTTCTAGTGGAAAGGTTGAACTTCGTTGTTCCCTTAAGAATCAAGGAGTCATCATCGAAGTAATCGACACGGGAAGCGGTATTCCTGAGGAAGAAGTTCACCGGGTGTTCGATCGATTCTACCGTGGGGGAAATGTGCGCAATAGGCCTGGTACTGGATTAGGCTTATCTATCGCGAAGTGGATTATAGAAAAGCATGGGGGAACCATTCTCGTAGAAAGTGAACTTGGTAAGGGAACGAAGGTTTTAGTGACTTTGCCTTATAGCAAAAATACCCCATAGAGGGTATTTTTGAGGACATTTATCTCAAACACGTCTCTGTCATGTAGACTTTAGATTCAGCGCCTTCAGTATAACGGGAAAAATTTCCGTTATCCCAGAAGAACGAAGGTTTTTGGGGAAAATAGCAGGAAAAAGTTCCGCTACTCCCCTCACCAAATAAATGTTAACGCTTACATCTTAAGATAAAGGAACTTCATTCCCTTATTCCATCCTTTTTCCCCGTCAAATGAGAATTAGCGGAAAAAAGTTCCGTTATTGCCCTATCATAAAAAGGTGTCCCTAGAGTTCGGGACACCCCACACAAGACAATTAGCTGTCTACCACAATCTCCTTCAAGATCTGCTCGAATCCGGGGAACGATACGTTGATCGCTTCGGCTTCTTCTATGAAGGTTTCACCTTCGGCCACTAAACCTGCAATCGCCATCGACATCCCGATCCGATGGTCGCCATGGCTGTGACAACGTGCACCAGTCAAATTTGCCCCACCTTGAATAATCATGCCATCTTCAGTAGGTTCCACTTGAGCCCCCATCTTTCGAAGCTCCTGCACCATCACATCGATCCGGTTCGTCTCCTTGACCTTTAATTCTTCTGCATCGCGAATAATCGTTGTTCCTCGCGCTTGAGAAGCCATCACGGCAATGATGGGAATCTCGTCAATTAATCGTGGAATAATGGCCCCACCGATCTCCATTCCCTTCAGATGTGCATAGGAAATCGTAAGATCAGCTACAGGCTCTCCATTTTGGATCCTCTCGTTCTCTACCTTTAGGTCTGCACCCATTTCAAGCAAGACATCAATAATACCTGTACGCGTTGGATTAACCCCGACCCCTCGTACAGTCAATTGACTCCCTGGAACAATAGCCGCTGCAGCTAAAACAAAAGCCGCAGAGGAAATATCTCCGGGAACATGAATCTCCTCCTGCTGTCGCATCACCTGTCCACCTTGGATAGAGACACCTCCATCAAAGGAATTCAACTCCACCCCAAAGGAAGATAGCATGCGCTCGGTATGATCTCGTGACAAATGCGGCTCATAAACCGTTGTTAGGCCTTCCGCCTGTAATCCAGCCAGAATAATGGCAGACTTCACTTGGGCGCTCGCTACTGGTGAATGATACTCCATCCCGCTAAGCTGGCCTCCTCGAATCGCTAGAGGGGTGAAGTTCCCATCAGCCCGTCCGTCAATCCGAGCCCCCATCTTTTTTAACGGTTCAACGACCCTCTTCATCGGCCGTCGAGCAATCGATTCATCCCCAATGAGAGTCGAATGGAATGAGCGCCCTGCCAGAATCCCAGACATCAGGCGAATCGTGGTTCCCGAATTTCCTACATCCAGAATTTCGTGAGGCTCGTTCAGCCCATCTAAACCGGCGCTTTCTACGATAACTTGATCGCCATTCTGCTCAATAGAGACGCCCATCTTTTGAAAACAGCTGATGGTACTCAAGCAATCAGCTCCAGGCAAGAAGCCATAAATCCGTGCCGTCCCTTTTGCCATAGAACTAAACATGACGGCTCGATGCGAAATGGATTTATCCCCAGGGACCTTAATCTCACCTGCAACCCGTTTCGCCCTCTTTGTTGTCAACATCGTTCTTCCCCCCTATTCTCGAGAATACACCCGATAGCCTTCCTGCATTAGTACTTCTCGTGCTTTTTCCAGATCATCCTCATCACGGAAGGTAATGAGAAGGACCCCCATAATATCTTCCCTAATTTCTAGAATTCGGATGTTGGTAATACTAATTTGTTTCAAGCCAAGTAAGGTGGTGATCTTCCCAATTACACCTGGATGATCGGGAACATCTACATAAAGATCATAAAGAGGAGCAATCGCACCCTTTTTCCGTTCAGGCATTTGATTACGGAAATCGCGCGCATCTCGGAAAAAACCTTCAATGGCTTGTCCATCGCTTTCCTTTACGTAACCGATAATCTCATCGAGCACTGTTTTCCAATCCTCGGCAAGAGACAGCATCACCTTACGATTATGAAGAAGGATATCTCGCCACATGTGCGGATTGCTTGAAGCGATTCTCGTAATATCACGAAATCCGCCAGCTGCTAGTCGGTTATACCACGGAGTATCCTCGCTGTATCGCTCCACCTGATTTACCAATGCAGCCGCAATAATATGAGGGAAGTGGCTGATCGCTCCGACGATTTTGTCATGCTCCTCTGGATCTAGCACAACAATGTTCGCTTTGGTTGCTGCGAGCAACTCCTTAAGAGCAGAGACGGCCTCTTCTGGAACGGATGCATCAGGAGTAAGCACATAATAAGCATTCTCAAACAGTCGGTCATGTGCAGCCTCCACACCGGACTTATGAGAGCCTGCCATGGGATGCCCCCCGATGAAATGAACCTTTCTTTGCTGGAAATCGCGCGTCCATTCTACAATGGAAGACTTGGTACTCCCTGTATCTGTGATAATGGCTCCTTCCTTCAACGGAGTATAGCGAAGAAAAGAAATCAGCTCAAACAGCTTACCTACCGGTGAACAAAGAAAAATAACATCAGCTTCTTGAACCGCTTCGGCCAGATACTGTGTCCCCTTATGGATAACGCCTAATTCAAGGGCCTTTTGCAAATTCTCCTCATCTACATCAAAACCAATAATTTCAATATTCTTATTTTTTAAAGAAAGGGCAAGGGACCCACCTATGAGTCCCACTCCCAATACCGCTATTTTTTTCACTTATAACACCTCACGGAGTGCAGCAAGGAATCCACTATTCTGCTCTTCATTTCCTACGGTTACGCGGATCCAAGTCGGGAAGCCTAAAGCTCGTCCGGAGCGAATAATATATCCTTTTTGAAGTAAAGCTTGAAATACATCGTTGCCATCTTTCTTCGTATCCACCAACACAAAGTTACCTTGAGAAGGATAATAGGAAAGTCCCATCTCATCAAATGCTGCATATAACTGCTTACGTCCGCTATCGTTCAAAGAACGGCAGGACTGCACAAACTCTTGGTCTTTCATGGCGGCAATCGCAGCTACCTGGGCAATGCTGCTAGTATTGAATGGTTCACGGACACGGTTCAACTTGTCCACGATATCTGGAGAGGCTACACCGTAACCGATTCGCAGTCCAGCTAAGCCATAAATCTTAGAAAACGTACGAAGAATAAGTACATTCGAATATTGAGGTAGCAGCTTCAGCGATTCAGGATACGATGCATCGGTGACATATTCATAATAAGCTTCATCTAATACCACTAATACGGACTTCGGCACCTGGTCGAGGAAAGTCTTAATCTCTTCTTCACTATTCATAGTGCCCGATGGATTGTTCGGGTTACATACCCATACGACACGTGTCTGCTCGTTAATGTTGGCCAATAAGCCCTTCAAATCATGCACTCCGTCTACAAGAGGCACTTCGATGACTTCCGCTCCCTCCACAGTTGCTGTTGTCTTATACACAGGGAATGTCGGTGTGGCCATCACAGTATTGGCACCAGGCTCCAGGTAAGCTCTAGAAGTCAGCATGACTAATTCATCTGAACCATTACCAAAAACCAATTGGGAACCGTCTACCTCTAAGAAAGCTGCCAGCTCTTCTCTTAACGCCATGCTTCCTCCATCAGGATAGATTGCCAATTGATCAAGCACAGGAACGATGGCCTCTTTCACCTTCGGTGAGCAGCCAAATGGATTTTCATTGGAAGCGAGCTTAACAATCTGCTCTAGACCAAGCTCCCTCTTCACTTCATCTATGGGCTTCCCTGGCTGGTATACAGGTAAATCAACGATTTGCTTCTTTGGGATCATGTCTCTCACTCCTAGAGTAAATTTTTTTCTATCTTACTCCAGATTTTAGATTTTGTACAAACATTTTTATCATTTCCAATCCTTTTTCTTTCGTATTCGTATTGATAAGTTGCTCCCCGGCTTCTTCGATGACTTGCACGAGAGCACTTCCCACAATGAGCCCGTCACAGTGAGGAGCGAGCTGCCCCATCTGTTCTGGCCGTGAGATTCCGAACCCAACAGCGACAGGTACACGCGAATGCTTCCGCACCTCTTGCAGGAAAGAAGTAACACCCTCCCCTAATTCACTCCTTGCCCCTGTGACACCAAGAGAGGAAACACAATAAAGGAATCCATCGGCTTGTTCTGCAATCTTCTGAATCCGCTTCTGAGAGGTCGGAGCTACAAGGGATATCAAAGGTAAGCCGGCCTTTTGCGAAAGCTCTTTTACCTGACCGCTTTCTTCTACAGGAAGATCTGGAATCAGAATTCCATCTAGACCATAAACCTTCATTTCTTCAAATAACCGTTCCACCCCATATTGCATGACAGGATTGAAATACGTAAACAAGATCACGGGGATCGTAAGCCCCTTTTCACGCATAGCTCCAACCATATGCACACAGTCTCGTATGGAGATCTGATGTCGAAGAGCGCGTGCTGAGGCTCGTTGAATGGTAGGACCATCGGCTAGCGGGTCCGAATAAGGAACACCTAACTCCAGAATATCCGCCCCCGCAGCTTCAAGGGCGATCGCAATCTCTATCGTCGTCTCAGGTGCAGGGTCTCCTGCGGTGATGAAAGGTATGAACAGTGGATCTTTTCGGTCAGCAAACTTTTGCTCAATAGCGTTTTTTCCGATCACATGGTTCATTATGCTTCCCCCTTAAGATGATGCTGTATCGCTTCTACGTCCTTATCCCCACGACCTGATAAACAAACAACCAATAGATGGTCTGGTGAAAGGCCAGGGGCTAGCTTCATCGCTTCTGCGATGGCATGAGAGCTCTCTAGTGCGGGAATAATGCCTTCTGTCTTACAAAGGACTTGAAGGGCCTCTAGCGCTTCCTTATCTGTGATAGGATGGTAGGTGGCACGACCCATTTCTTTTAGATAAGCATGCTCTGGTCCTACTCCTGGATAATCCAATCCTGCCGAAATGGAGTGAGGCTCTAGAATTTGTCCCCATTCATCTTGAAGGAGATAAGTGAGGGATCCATGGATTACTCCCTTTGTCCCCTTCGCAAAGGTGGCGGCATGTTTATCTGTCTCCACTCCGTAACCCGCTGCTTCTACCCCGATTAATCTTACGTTCTGATCTTGAACAAAGGGATAGAATATCCCCATTGCATTGCTTCCACCTCCGACACAAGCCACGACAGTATCTGGCAGACGGCCTTCGAGTTCAAGAATTTGTTCTTTTGTTTCATCTCCTATAATTCTTTGAAAATCTCGAACCATCATCGGATAAGGATGCGGCCCAACGACGGAACCTAATAAGTAAAACGTGTCCTCCACATTCGCAACCCAATAGCGAATCGCTTCATTAGTGGCATCTTTTAACGTCCTGGTGCCCGAACTGACCGGAATCACTTCGGCTCCTAGCAATTGCATCCGGAAGACATTCAGCTGTTGTCTGCGAATATCTTCTTCTCCCATGAATACCTTGCACTGTAAACCGAGCTTAGCGGCTACCGTCGCCGAGGCTACACCATGTTGTCCGGCTCCCGTTTCAGCTACGATTTTCTTTTTTCCCATCCGTTTGGCCAACAGTCCTTGTGCAAGCGCATTATTGAGCTTGTGAGCACCCGTGTGGTTTAAATCCTCTCTTTTCAGATAGATTTTTGCCCCGCCTAAGTATTCCGTCAACCTGTCTGCATAGTAGAGCGGGGTCGCTCTGCCCGCATAGTAGGTATAATGCTTATTTAATTCCTCTTGAAAACCAGGATCCTTCTTTGCTTCCTCATAGGCATTCTCTAATTCTTCTAGCGCGTTCATTAGCGTTTCGGGTACGTACTTCCCACCAAACTCGCCAAAACGACCCAACTCGTTAGGCACGACCACCATATTCTTTCACCCTTTCTACCAATTGCAGCATTTTTACAAGAGCTTTTTTTCCCTCAGTTTCTATTCCACTGGCCACATCCACTCCGCCCAGCGGCCAATCGCTGATTAGTTGCCCTACGTTTTCTGGCGTAATTCCCCCGGCTACTAGCAATTTTACGTGATGATCCACGCACCATTGCTGATAGGCGGGTATGACCTCCCAACGGAAGGTCTTTCCCGTCCCTCCGGCCATTTTTTTATCAAAAGTATCTAGCAGCAGAAAATCAATGTAATCGCCGTATTCCCCGAGCGGAAGGGGCATCGATTCAGTGGAATCAATATGGACAACTTTAATGATTTCCACACCGAATTCTCCTTTGATCTCCTTGCACAGAGATGGAGTCTCCTGACCATGTAGCTGAACGACGTCTAGCTTGGCTATGGACATCACGTCTCTTATTTCAGTCAAACTAGGATTCACAAATACTCCAACCTTCTTTTTCCCAGCAGGCACCGCCTCAACTAGGGTTGGAAGCTTCTCCAATGGAACTCTCCTCTTGCTTGGAGCAAGTATGAAGCCAACGAAGTCAATATCTACCGACTCTAGTTTGACTATATCCTCCACATCCTGAAATCCACAGCACTTGATGAGAGGTCTAGTGATTAACATCCAACCAGCTCCTCCACCGCTAAGCGGATGTTCTGTTGACGCATAAAGTGCTCTCCTACTAGAACAGCCCTTACGCCTAAACCTTCAAGGTAGCGGATATCATCACTAGAATGAATCCCGCTTTCACTTACAACAGGCAAGCCTGTAGGCACATATTTCAACAACTCTTCGGTTGTAGACAGGGAAGTTTCAAAAGTTTTAAGATTTCTATTGTTAATGCCAATAATACCTGGATGCGTACTAGTTAAGACGAGTTCGAGTTCTTCCCGATTATGCACTTCAATTAATACATCCAAATCAAGATCTTTTGCTAGGGTAGATAATTCAGCCAACTGCTGAGAAGTTAGAATAGCTGCGATGAGTAGAATGCAGTCCGCTCCCATTAATCTAGCTTCATACACCTGCAACGGATCAACGAGAAAATCCTTGCGGATAATGGGAACCTGACACTGCTGACTAATTTGCTCTAAGTATTCCTTACTGCCCTGGAAAAATGGTACATCTGTCAGTACAGACATGGCGTCGACTTGAGCTTCTTCATAAGCTTGTGCAATGAAGAGGGGATCAAAATCCTCCCGAATCAATCCCTTAGAAGGTGATGCCTTTTTCACCTCCGCAATGACACTTACAGGCCGATGGCTGTGAATCAACCTGTCAATGAAAGGACGAGTGGGGGATAAATCCATCACCAATCGCTCTGCCTGCTTTAAGTCCAGTTGCTGTTTTAGAAGTTCAATTTCTCTATGTTTTTGTTCCACTATTTTATGAAGCACGAGACAACCCCCTTGTCACCTGAACTAATTGGTTTAGCTTCTCAAGTGCTAATCCTTGGTCAATTATTTCTGCTGCAAGCTTTACTCCCTCTTGTATAGAAGAAGCTTGTTCTGATAAATACAAGGAAGCTGCACTGTTGGCCAATACAATATCCCGATCAGCACCCTGTTCTCCTGAAAAAACACGATGAATAATGGAGGCATTCTCTACTGCTTTTCCTCCCGATACTTCAGATATCGCATAACTTCTTAAGCCTAGATCCTCCGGACGTATATGGTAGGAATGAATATCCCCATTCTTCAATTCAACGACTTTCGTTGCCGCTGAGACACTAATCTCATCCAAACCATCTTCCCCTGCTACGATTAAACATCTTACCAAGCCAAGCTCTCGCAAAACATGAGCGACCTTCTCAGCTAGCCGACCGTCATATACGCCTATAAGCTGGCGATCCGCCTGTGCTGGATTCGTTAAGGGACCAAGCAAGTTAAAGACAGTCCGAAATCCAATTTCTTTACGAGTAGCCACTGCATGCTTCATCGCTTGGTGGTAGAAGGGAGCAAACATAAAGCATAGATTCGTTCTCTCTAGACACCGCTTTGCTTCGTCTTCACTCAACTGAATGGATACACCTAACTTCTCGAGCACATCTGCACTTCCACTCTTGCTGGATACGGCACGATTCCCATGCTTCGCAACTCTCGCTCCGCCGGCTGCAGCCACAAACGCGGAGGCAGTTGATATATTAAAGGTCTTGCCTCCGTCTCCTCCTGTTCCGCATGTATCAATGAGATTATCCGATGGCACTTCCACTTTTAATGCTTTCTCTCTCATGGTTAAGGCAAACCCCGTAATCTCCTCTACCGTCTCTCCCTTTATTTTTAGCGCCGTAAGAAAGCTTGCCAACTGGGAAGGGGGAACTTCACCTGACATAATGAGACCCATGGCCTCTCTCGACTCTTCTCGACTCAAATGTTTCATTTCGACTACCTTATTGAGCAGTTGTTGAAACATACTCTTCATCCTCCTCTAATCTCTGAATCTGTTTTGCCATTTGGATCGCACGAATAAGTGCTTTTGCCTTATTTTCTGTTTCTTCAAACTCCTTGACAGGCACAGAGTCCGCCACAATCCCTGCTCCTGCTTGAATATAGGCTCTCCCATCCTTAAAGACGATCGTTCGAATGGTAATACAAGAATCCATATTGCCCGAAAAGCTAAAATATCCGATGGCCCCGGCATAGGCATTGCGTGCTTCGTTCTCTAATTCCGCAATGATCTCCATCGCTCGAAGCTTCGGTGCACCGGAAACCGTACCTGCTGGGAAACAAGATACCAAGGCATCGAAAGCATCCTTCTCCTTCTGCAGTCTGCCCGTTACGTGAGAGACAATATGCATCACATGGGAGTACATCTCAATTTCCATCAATTGTTCAACCTTTACAGTTCCATAGGCTGAGACCCGACCAATATCATTTCGACCTAGATCAACAAGCATATGGTGCTCTGCCCGCTCCTTCTCATCGGCTAGGAGATCCGCTTTTAACTGTTCATCTTCCTTCGAATCTCTTCCTCTCTGGCGCGTGCCGGCTATCGGACGATTCTCTACCTTTCCCTCCTCTACACGAACCAATAGTTCTGGGGACGTACCAACGAGAATCTCTTCTTCGCTAAATTGGAGGAAATACATATAAGGCGAAGGGTTCAAAGAACGCAGCACCCTGTAAACATGGAACGGATCTGGAACATCCTCAATCATAAACCGCTGAGATAGTACTACTTGGAAAATATCACCTGAAGCAATGTATTCTTTCGCTCTCTTGACTCTTTGAATAAATTCTTCCTGCGTTACATTCGATTGAACCTCAATCGGATCGTACTGGGTGGGAAGAACATAAAGATCTCTCGAAGTCATCTCCGTGCTGCGCGTTCTGCGAGCTAATGCTTTTATTCGTTCGCAACAGGCTTTATATTTCCTTTCGATATCCAGAGGCTTATCTTCGGGACCGACCTGTATATGACCAATGACTTGGATCTCCTGCTTCAGATGGTCAAATACAATAACTTCATCAGCAAACATAAACTTCACATCATCCATCTTGAGGTCGTCTGATGCCGCTTCAGGAAGATCCTCGTAGTAACGGAGGATATCGTATCCGAAGTATCCTACTGCTCCGCCAGAAAAGCGAGGGAAATCCAATTCATCCGGGCTGCGAAGATTCTGTAATTCTTGTCGCAATCGTTCAATCGGGTGCTCTGCCGTATAAAGAGGGGGACGATCACGATATTGTACTCTTACTTCCCCATTTTTCGCTTCTAGTCTGAGTAACGGATTCAATCCGATAAAGGAGTATCTGGCCCAGCGGGTTCCACCCTCTACACTCTCTAAGAGAAACGAACCATTGCATCTTAGTCTTTGAAAGATACTGATCGGCGTTTCTTGATCAGCCATAAATGTCATACGAATAGGTATCAATTGATATTCGGCAGCTAGTTCTAGCGCCTTTTCTATTGGGGGATAATACATGGTGGTTCCACCTCTCCTTTTTATTTGAAAAAAGAAAGAAGCGGAGATGAGGAGAGCATCAATAAAGCACGTGGCCTTAATGATCCTATTAAAAATAAAATAAGCCCAGGGAAACCCTGGGCTGAATGTACATAGATAAATAGACGAAGGCCTTATTAACCCTTCCCTATGTCACTCTCTGCTCTGCTTCCTCAACTCTGACTCTCTTCTCACACTCAACTAGACTCTCAACTAAAACTTACGTCTAAGTTTATTACATCCTCTACTAAGATGTCAACGCATTTTTCTGGGCCAAGTCCGGGCGTAACTTTACTGCATCCCTTAAAAATACGTGCTTCACCTCATCCGGATTCAAATCCGTGTTAACAAGCATCATAATCCGGATACACTTCGGTAAACTCTCAGGAACAGGAATTTCCGTAGAACACATGAGAGGGACTAATTCCCATCCTGGTATCTTACGTATCGCCTTTGCAGGGAAGTCAGCTGCAATATCCGTCGTTACAGTAATAAATACAGCCGCAACATGCTCAGGCAAAAAGACGTTCTGATTAATCAGTTCCTCCATGAGCTCCTGTGTTGCTTCTAGTATCTCTATCGACGTATCTTCTTTAATAGTAGTGGCTCCACGTATTCCCCTAACCCCCATATCATTCCACCTCTTTTACTAGTTTTAAAACTTGAATCACTTCATCCTCCGGTACGTCACGAACAATCTCTACTGCTCCAATGCTCTTAGGAAGCACAAATACAAGCTTTCCACCACTCCCCTTTTTATCAAGGCGCATGGCTTCTAACAAGGCATCCGGTTGAAATTGGGCAGGGATCTGCACAGGAAGTTGGAACTTCTTAAGCAGCTCGATAGTACGAGAGGACACATTTTGGTTCGGATCACAAATGCCGATTCGTTCTGCAAGCACGGCGGCGGCAACCATACCGATGGCTACCGCTTCACCATGAATTAAGCCGCCATAATGAGATAAAGACTCCATAGCATGCCCAAATGTATGTCCTAAATTTAATATCGCTCTTTTTCCTTGTTCCGTTTCGTCTTCGGAGACGACTTGAGACTTAATCAGACAGCCCTGATAGATCGCTTCATCAATATATGGAGATTGAAGAGCCAGAAGATTTTCTGCATGTTGTTCTAGCCAATCAGTAAAAGATTCACTCCAAATTAATCCATGCTTAATGACTTCAGCAAAGCCAGCGTAGATTTCCCTTGGAGGTAATGTCTTCAACGTTTCTGTATCATAAAGAACGAGACTTGGCTGATGGAATGCACCAATGATATTCTTACCCATTGGGTGATTGACAGCCACCTTACCTCCGACACTGCTATCATGAGCCAATAGCGTAGTCGGGATTTGAACGAACGGTACCCCTCGCATATAGGTCGCAGCACAAAAACCCGTTAAATCACCTACAACCCCACCACCTAGAGCAATGAACACAGACTTTCGATCTAATCCAGCTTTAAGCGCACTTCCCGTTACCTCTTCCAAGACGCTTAAAGTTTTCGCCTGTTCTCCAGCTGAGATCACATGGAAGGCATGCTCATAGCCAGCCAACGTCAGTATGGACTGAACCCGTTCTAAATACAGGGGAGCTA
Source organism: Ammoniphilus sp. CFH 90114 (assembly GCF_004123195.1). Lineage (NCBI taxonomy): Bacteria > Bacillati > Bacillota > Bacilli > Caryophanales > Paenibacillaceae > Ammoniphilus > Ammoniphilus sp. CFH 90114. The sequence goes on along the minus strand of NZ_SDLI01000002.1, from coordinate 488,167 downwards.
CTTGATGATCGGTTACAATTAATAATCGATTTTTCGAAGTAATGCCCCGATCCGCTAGTTCTTGAGGAAGCTGTCCCAGGATATCTTTTCCGATGACAATGGGGTAGCTCCTTTCCCCTAAATCCACGGTTAATCTTTTCATTGTTAGATCGTCTCCAAGTACTGTTTGAATTGTTCCACACTAGCCTTCATTTGCTGAAGGTTATCGCTGTGGAATGTTTCACACATCGCTTTCGCAATTTCAATAGAGACCACCGCTTCAGCAACAACAGAAGCGGCTGGTACAGCACAATTGTCAGATCGTTCAATTGTCGCAGCGAATGGCTCCTTCGTCTCCATATCGACGCTCATAAGAGGTTTGTACAACGTAGGGATAGGCTTCATCACCCCACGAACAACAACCGGCATTCCCGTCGTCATTCCGCCTTCTAGACCACCCGCACGGTTGGTGCTACGAGTAAACCCTTGCTCCTCTGTCCAAATAATTTCATCATGCACCTGAGATCCAGGACGAGAGGCGGCTTCAAAACCAACTCCAATCTCTACTCCCTTAAAAGCTTGAATACTCATAATGGCCTGAGCCAATCTTCCATCTAATTTCCGATCCCACTGAACATGGCTTCCTAGTCCAATTGGCACACCTTCTACAATGACTTCAACGATACCACCTAAGGAGTCCCCATCTTGCTTTGCTTTATCAATAAGATCCATCATCTTTTGTCCAGCTTCTGGATCTAAGCAACGGACAGGTGATTCCTCTGTAATTCGGATTAACTCCTCAAGGGACACTTCCACATCACTTGCTTCAACTGAACCAATTCGCTTCACATGTCCGCCAACTTTAATGTCGAACTGTTCTAATAATTGTCTAGCTACAGAACCTACAGCCACTCTAACCGCTGTTTCTCTCGCACTAGAACGTTCTAAGATGTTACGCATATCTTTTTGGTTATATTTTAATGCACCATTCAGATCGGCATGTCCTGGTCTAGGGCGAGTCACCTGTCTCTTGACTTCCTCATCCCCTTCAATTGGATCCGGCCCCATGATGTGCTCCCAGTGAGTCCAATCCTTATTCTCAACAACTAAACAGATTGGTGCACCTGTGGTTAGTCCGTGACGTACGCCCGCCACAATGCGAACCTGATCCTTCTCAATTTGCATTCTGCGACCTCGACCATGTCCTTTCTGGCGACGCTGCAATTCTTCGTTAATTTTCTCAGCAGATATAGGAACGTTACTTGGTATCCCTTCAATAATAGCTGTCAGCTGAGGACCGTGCGATTCTCCTGCTGTTAAATATCTCATCTGAACCCCTCCACCCTTTAGCACTTTTAAGTGTCATATTGTTTTATGTGCTATTATATAATAGCCTTGCCAAAAATGGTAGTAAAACAAGAAAATTTGAATAATGATATCTATTTTGGGGACTTTAGGGGACCGTTCGTAGGAGAGTTATAGCCGAGGGTAGGAGCTTAAACGGAGAAATTCCGCCTATTTTTCAATAATAGGATTTTTGAGCAAATATAACGGAAGAACTTTCGCTTATCCACCCAAACTCCGAGCAAAATCAAACGTTTGGCGCTAATAACGGAACTTACTCCGCTTATTTCCGACCTTTTTCATCCGAATCTCGCAATAACGGAAAAAACTCCGGTTACTCCCCTGCACAGGACCTCTCGTCAGCCTAGCAGCAGACCCGGGTATATACAAAAAAACTTGGCTGACGCGCCTCTATTGAAGCGTCACTCAAGTTTTTCTCATACCATTACAAAACATCCCTACTAAGACACTTAGGCCCGTTCCACAGGAATTGTAGGGTAATCCAGCATACAACTCTCTATCATATCCGTAAGTTGCCTAAGATCAAAGCCTAGAATCTGCGCACACTCTTCCATCGTGAGTAGCCCGCGATAATAGGCATCGATCACCTTAATCTTATTCATTCTTCTTGCCTCCTACTAGTAAAGTACTCTCCCTATTCTGAAGCAAGGAATGGAAATATATACATGCAGGATAGATAAACTAATAATTTTTTCTTTCCTGGACGGTTGGGATCTTCCGAACCACTCTCTTATTATAATGATAGAAGCTCTCCCCACAAAGTATGGCACAAGCCGTACCGATGAGAACTTGGGCTAACATAGAATCTGGCAAGTAATAGAGAGCAGCCGATAGACCGATAAACTCTCCTAATATCACTCCAGCCAACATAAACATGTAGTAGCTAAAACTCTCCGCCTTGTTATTACCCATAATTCTAGACTCTAGTAAAAAGGCTAGTCCCCGTTTATAGAAGATATATGTACCTAATAATGCGAACAACAGATTAAACATAATTCCAAACCCCTTTTATAAAACTTTACGATAAAAGAAAGTATCCTCCGTCTCAAACCTATACTGCTGCGGCTGGAAAATCTGCTCTGTGCTCCCGACAAACAAAACACCGCCAGGACGTAACGCGTCACTAAACTCCTGATAGAGATGGTGCTTGGCTTCCTCTGTAAAATAAATCATCACATTACGGCATATAATTAAGTCATACCCGGAATCAAAAGGTTCTGCGAGCAGATTATGCTTCTTAAACTTAATCGTATTCTTAATATCATCACTAATTTGATAATGGTTACCTTCCTGCATAAAATGCCTCTTAAGCAAGTCCTTCGGACACTCCTGTAGAGAACGATCGCTATAGACACCAACCTTCGCTCTAGCAATAGCCCCGTCATCAATGTCAGTAGCTAAAATGTTAATATCTCTAAGCGGCATATATTGGGATAAAATCAAAGATAAAGTATAGGGCTCTTCACCTGTCGAGCAAGCGGCACTCCAACACTTCAATCTAGGTTTCTCCTTAAGCAAGCGAGGAAGAATCTTCTTATTAAGTACATCCCAGCGTCCCGAATTGCGAAAAAACTCGGATACGTTAATCGTCATTCGATCCAAGAATTCATAATAAAGTTCTTTATCTCGATTCATTGCTTCAAAATAAGAGGTAAACTCCGAATACCCTCTTTTCTGTCGTAATGATGTTAATCTGCGCTTCATCTGGGCTTCTTTATACAGTGCCAAGTCAATACCTGTCTTCCGCTTAACATTGGCGATAAACTGTAAAAAATCTCGATCTTCCATCAATCCTCTTCACCTTGCTTGTCTCTGTCATTTACCTTATATATTCGTCCTCCTGATCACAAATTCCTTCTTATCCTAAAAAATTGACAAGAGGAGTGACAAAAAAAAGGCTGCACCCAAAAGTCGTTTTACTTCGTCTTTTGGGACAGCCTTTTTCATCAGTAAATTAAACCCACTTATTTACCGTTTTTTCGTAAGAAGCTAATTCTTCTTCTTTGAACCAAAGGTTGATTTCGCGTTGTGCACTTTCAGCGGAATCAGAACCGTGAATGATATTCATACCAACACTTACACCAAAATCTCCACGGATCGTTCCAGGTGCAGCGTCAGCTGGGTTCGTTTTACCCATCATGTTACGAGCTGTCGCGATAACATTGTCACCTTCCCAAACCATAGCGAAAACTGGGCTGGAAGTAATGAAACCAACTAGTTCCCCGAAGAAAGGACGCTCTTTGTGTTCACCGTAATGCTCTTCAGCCAAACCTTGTCCAACGCTCATCAATTTAGCGCCAACTAGTTTGAAACCTTTCTTTTCAAAACGAGTTGCAATTTCTCCGATAAGATTGCGTTGTACCCCATCAGGCTTAACCATAATAAAAGTTCTTTCCAATGCCATAACTAATTCCTCTTTCCCTTTTATGTATTTGGTCTCTAGAGCCAAATCTAATTAATTTGGATAAAGACCCAAAAATCAATCTCACGAATGTGATTTTACCAAATGTTACACTCCAAATGCAAATACTAAAACTGTCTTCTGCCAATGAAATGAGCAATTTCACGAAGTGAGCTTCTTGGTTGACCCTCTGGGAGCTCTTCTAACCACTCAAGAGCTCGTTCAATATAACGTTCAGCCAAGGATTGCGCATAACTTAGCCCTTTACTGCCACGTATAATTTGAATAGCGTCCTGGGCCCGGTTGTCTGGAAGGTGAATCCGCGTGTTGCCATCTGCATCCACTACATTCTCCATCATTTCTTTTAGTGGCATAGCTGTATCCTCATGTTGCAGACAATACAAAGCGGGAAGTGTAATATTCCCCTGACGCAGATCACTACCAGCCGGTTTCCCTAAAGTTTTCTCATCGCCAGTGAAATCCAGGATATCATCCGTAATCTGAAAAGCCATTCCCACATTATAACCATAATTATACAGTGCCCGTATGTACTTTTCCGGAGCTCCAGCTGCGATAGCTCCTAGCTGACAACTGATGGCTATAAGTAAGGCTGTCTTTCTCCTAATGCGCTTGAGATAATTCCGGAGACTTTGGTCCCAGCGATGGAAATCACGAATCTGTTCAATTTCTCCTAGCGTCATTAACATAATGGAACGCGATAGGACCTGATGTACCCTTGGAATAGGGAGAGAGGTAATGGTGAGCAACGCCTCAGCTAATATATAATCACCTGTATACATAGCTAAGCGATTGTCCCACTTCGATTTAACCGTTTGCTGACCTCTTCTTGTCTCCGCATCATCAATTACGTCATCATGAACCAGAGTAGCCATATGTATCAATTCTAAAGCGACAGCAACATGCTTTAATTGCTCACGGTCGTATTGACCAAACTTTCCACCCAATAACACAAAAACAGGACGAATGCGTTTTCCTCCTGCCTTGAGTAAATGACTGGACGTTTTATAGAGCACGACATCCTTGGTAGAAATAGACCGTGCCAGCTCTTTTTCTATATATTGCATGTCATTTTTCATTTGGAAGAAAATGTCAGCTAATTTCATACGTTCACCTTAAGTTATTTTCGCACCTGCATCCCATATTTTCACTTCAATGGGTCGAGACAACAAACCTAGCTCAGCTGCACAACGAAAATAATATTCCAGCCCTCTCTTCTGATCTGATTGGAAGTCATAACATAACCCCGAAAAGTATGCTTTCCAGAACTCGTAAGTCCCACCGAATTCTTCCTTAGCGTGTAGAATGATATGATCCAATTGTTCCAACCCTTGTTGCTTCGACCGTAAGAACTCATGATGAATTTCCCTCAGCAAGTCTGGTTGATGTTCAATTACTTGGTTTCTCACAGTCCATAAAGCAAAGGTCATCCACATCCCTGTATGTTTATACCACAATTCTCCCAAATCGTAAACATAATAGCCAGGATTATTCCATTTTGCCAGGAGTGCGTCGTCACCGATAAGCAATGCTGCATCACTGTCCTTCATCATGCTAAGCAAATTTGGCTTCACAGTTTGATACTTCGGATGACTCCCATGAAACTTCTCCATTATGATCTTTAATAAATTCACTGACGTGGCGGAAGAGTTTGTCAAGGCAATACAAGGTTCCCTTAATTCTTCTAACGGTCTCTTACTAAACATGAATATTGAACCTACAGCACCTAAGGCACTGACTGAAAGATCTCCAAGCACCTGATAGGATGCCGCATTCTCAGCATACGCGAAGGACGATACGGGTCCCAAATCAATATCCCCAGCTGCAAGTTGACGATTTAGCTCCGCAGGTACCCTTTCAGTAAAAGAGGCCCGACCTGTAAATCTCGCATCGCGAAAAAAATGAAAAACAGGAAGTACATTAGAGTAAGAAATCTTTCCGATCTGTATCCGACTCATCCTTGTTCCCCCCATCTACGGAATAGGGAGTGCGGAACTTGAAGGCTATCTAATGCTTTACCAACTACAAAATGAACAAGATCCTCCATGGTCTCAGGCTTCTGGTAAAATCCAGGCATCGCAGGCACAATTCGAGCTCCATACTGAGAAAGTTTGAGAAGATTCTCTAAGTGAATGGTGTTGAAAGGCGTCTCCCGCGGTACCAAAACTAGTCTCCGACCTTCCTTTAGCATGACATCAGCGGTTCGTTCTAAGAGGTTGCCTGACGCACCATGTGCGATTCCACTTACTGTTCCCATGGAGCAAGGCACAATAATCATCGCATCACTCTGGTAAGATCCACTTGCAATCGGTGCCGTGAAGTCTCTTAGATGGTGATAGTGAAGCTCCCCCACTCCCTCCTGCATGATGTAAGTGGCTAACACTTGATCGCGATCCTGTATATCAAAACCAAGCTCTTCTCGAAAAACTTGCCATCCTGCTTCTGTAATTACCAAGTGTACCTTATGATCCAATTTTAGCAGTTCTTGTGTCAGACGGACTCCATAAATTGCCCCGCTAGCTCCTGTTATCCCTACAACGAAAATTTTTCTCATTTAACCACCAAATCTAAAATAGTAAAAACAAATACGACGACACTTAAAATACCATTCATTGTAAAAAACGCTGTGTTTAACTTTGATAAATCATTTGGTGATACTAATCGATGTTCATAGATGAGTATACCTGCAGCAACAAGGATACCAATTGCGAACCAAATGCTAAGATCTGTTAAGAAGAATAATGCAATAAAACCTAAAACCGTAATGACATGAAACCATCTTGCCAAATTCAACGCGCTAGCAAGGCCAAAACGGCTAGGAATGGAGAACAACCCATTCCGTTTATCAAATTCGATATCTTGACAAGCATAGATAACATCAAATCCTGCTGTCCATAAAGCTACAGTGACAAAGAGTAGTAACCCAATAGCATCTACCCGTCCCGTAGTAGCCACCCATCCTCCTAAAGGAGCAAGACCGATGGCCACCCCGAGAACCAGATGACAAGCCCATGTAAACCGCTTAGTATAGGAATATAATACAAGAACAAAAACAGCAAGCGGCAGCAATTGTACAGCTAACATATTTAACTGAAAAGCAGCAAAAAATAGCAACGCAAAGGAACCAATGATAAAGACATACACTTCCTTAGCAGAGAGCAATCCTGCCGGAATAGCCCGTGTTACTGTACGAGGATTCTTGGCATCAATGACACGATCAATGACCCGATTTAAGGCCATCGCAGCGCTGCGAGCACCAACCATAGCCAATGTGATCCAAAATATTTGCGGCCAAGTCGGCCACACCCCATTAACCACGATGCTACCTAATATAGCCCCCATATAAGCAAATGGTAAGGCAAAAATAGTATGCTCAAATTTGATCATTTCTAGGATAATTTTCAACTTATTCATGCTTTATCTCCTCTTAATTTCTCTAGAGACTTATAGCCTATTTCTAGGTTATGGAATGGCTAAATACTCCTTGTTTCTGGTAAGCCTCGATGAGGTGATGAATCTCCTGCTTTACTTCCTCGTTTCGAAGGCCTCCCAGTTTCCCTTTTAATTCCTGAATGGATTGTTCGATTCTTGATTGAAATAGTGGATAAAAATCATTCTCAGATTTTTCACCTATAGCTTGTCCCAAACGATAATCCATCAGCCCTTCTGCATATCGTTCGATAAGACAAAACTGTTCAATGATCGAATGCCAAATCAATCCTAATTCAGACGCGAACCGCGGGATGAAACTTGTATATAAGGCTGAGTCAATCTCATTTCTCATATCAAGACTTTCTTCTTTAGACCAACCTGTCCCCGTATATAGCATGGTCTTGACCTCATTAATTCGATAAATCGATCTTGCAAGTTCCCTGATCAAAGCGACGTCCCCAATATTGGACAGTAGGAAGTAGTATTTACTACTGAAAAGATCACCTGCTAAAACAGATAACTGTCGGTTCCGAATTCCACCTTCGCTATATTGTGGCACAAGAGTCACTTTCTCATGACAGTCTAAACCCAGCTGAATTAACGTAGTGGAGACCAAGTAATGTTTGATTTGTTCACGTGCAACATTGGAATCATGCAGAAACAAAAAAAGGACCTGCATCCGCAGTAAGGGGATGGAGGGGATCTCTACATAACGCTGAACGTAGTCGCATTTTATATGTTTGTTTACTTCTTCTATTATCTCCGCGAGTTCTTCCCGGAATAATGGATTCGTTAGTATCATAGCCTTTTCCCCCAAAATGACAATGCCTAAAGTATAACATAGAGCTAATCGTAATGACACTAACGTTATTATATCTTTAACCAGATAAAAGTTTAAGAATCATTTTTGAAAATTGGCCTTCCAAAGTACACCATAAGATAAAGTCGTGTAATCATGTAAAAAAGACTTTTTATCTGTTGTCGATTCCAACGCCTTGAGCAAGGCATCGCTTTTCTCAGCTGAAACAGCTATAAGCACCTCTTCTTTCCCTTTTTCCTGATAAAGAACACGAACATACAATCCCTCTACATTGCTTGTATATAAATACGTCGATCTAATCGTTGTAAACAAGTCAGTATATATATCCTCTACATAGATAGGCTTTTCCATCGTAACAGTAAAATCAATAAACAAATTTCGATTTTCCCACTTAACATGGGTAACCGGCAACCCTGTATCAAACATACTAAGGACATCTACTAAGTTTTCTTCTTGTAGCGCCATGGGTCTCGCCGCCTTAAACACGGGGGCTAAGCCTGCGGACTGCTCATATTGATTCATCGGCAGCGTGGACAACAAGAAGGCAAGCATTGTAGAAAGGATTATGGCAAAGAACAAATTACGTGCTAACGGCATGGAAAACACCCCTCTCTACTCCATTGTACGAGGAGAATGGGGGATCTATGATCAACTTTCTAACAAGAGAAAAGAAAAGCAGGCATGAAGCGCCTGCTGTTTAATCTTATTTAAAACTATAACTCTTCGCCTGTATCAATGGTCCCATATTTTGTATGAATAATGGCTTTACCACGAATCTTAACGGCTGAAGTATGATCAGTAAACTGAGCGATCATAACTTCTCCCTTGTCTAATTTCTCGGAATGATGGAAACGAGTGGTCTCTCCTCTTGTCAACCCAATAACGTTGACTCCGTTCTCTTTAGCTTTAATAATGAAATAATCATTCGGCTCACTCACTAGGAATTCCTCCTTATGTACTCACAGATCAGCACCTTAACTTAATTCTTGATAAGACTAAAGACTTCAGCACGGGCAGCCACGTCATCTTCAAAGCAACCTCTTACAGCAGAGGTCACCGTCTTCGAGCCTGGTTTCTTAACTCCTCGCATCGTCATACACATATGTTCAGCTTCTACCACCACAACTACACCATGCGGTCTTAATGTTTCCATTATAGAGTTTGCTACAACCGATGTAATTCTTTCTTGTAATTGTGGCCTTTTCGCAACAGCTTCTACCGCTCGAGCCAGTTTACTTAATCCAACCACTCTTCCGCCCTGAGGGATATAGGCTACATGAGCTACTCCAAAAAATGGAACCAAATGGTGCTCGCAAGTGGAATAAAACGGAATATCCTTGACTAGGACAAGCTCTTCATGTTCTTCGCTGAAAATAACGGAAAAATACTCCTTAGGATCAATATGTAAACCTTGAAAGATCTCCTCGTACATCCGAGCTACCCTAGCTGGTGTATCAAGCAATCCTTCGCGATCAGCGTCCTCACCCACCGCTTCAAGTATCATTCTTACAGCTTGTTGAATCTTCTCTTGATCAACGTTCATTTACCGTTCGCCTCCTATTGGTTACTTTTGTCTATGACAAATTCCGACATATTTATTCTATCAGACTTGTCAAATCGTAACCAACTATACCCAAAACACATCCTCATCATAGCACCTGGCTATAAAAATTGCAAAATGCTTGTCTGTTCTCTAAAATACTATACTGGATACAAAAACTTATTAACAATAAGAGGTGCAACTGCTAAAATGAAAGATGGCGTTTTACATCGTAATATAGTGAAAACCTCATAGATGATTCGGTCTAAAAAACCGAAACTAGGCATCCTGCCAGAAAGAAGGTAAAGATATATGAATAAAGGATTGAAATGGATCTCTGTGCTTACCACCCTGGGTATGTTTTTAGTGCTGATTATGGGATCCCTCGTTACCAAAACCGGATCAGGACAGGGTTGCGGTAATACATGGCCTTTATGTCATGGTCAATTTGCGCCGTTGGACAGCCTTGAATCACTAATTGAATATAGTCACCGTGCAGTCTCAGGTGTATTAGGTATTATGGTAACCGTCCAATCTGTCTGGGCCTGGCGTAAACTAGGTCATATACGTGGAGTAAAAGCATTTGCCTTTGGCGGCTTTTTCTTTACTTTTGCCCAAGCCTTGCTTGGTGCAGCTGCAGTTGTATGGGGACAATCTTCCGCCGTTCTCGCTTTGCACTTCGGTTTATCTCTAACGGCCTTTGCCAGTGTTTTACTCTTAACCATTCTCGTGTTTGAAGGAAACTTGCTCAAACCACGTAAGCTAGCACCGATCTCTAAACGTTTACGCAATGGCATTTGGTGGCTCGCGATATACTGTTATGTTGTCGTCTATCTAGGAGCCTATATCCGTCATACTAAATCTGGACTTGCTTGCGTCACTTGGCCAACTTGTAACGGTGCCTGGATTCCGGACTTAACCATCGAACCGATTGCTATCCAATTTGTCCACCGTGTTGCAGCCTTTATTTTTCTTCTGCTAGTCATACGGCTAGCTTACGTTATTGCTAAACATTATCGTGAACGTAAAGATTTATATGTAGGTTCCATCCTGCTTGTAGTCTTAACTATTTCACAAGTGCTCAGCGGCGGTTATGTGGTATTGTCACAATTAGCTCTCGTTCCTGCGCTCATTCACAATACCATTATTGCCGCCCTCTTCGGTGTCATATGTTATCTATGCTTCCAATCGTTAAGTTTTCACTCATCCGTCAGCAACGATTCCAAGGACAAAAAGGGGGCTATACATGGATAAGCGGATGATCACCATTATGGTGATACTTATTACCATTTTTATAGGCTTTGGGATGATTATCCCTGTTCTTCCTAACATGGTGGAAGATGCCATGGCTGCTCCCTATCACCTTGGTCTTATGCTGTCTTTATATTCAGCTATGTCATTCTTTCTATCACCCGTTTGGGGGGGCTTATCCGACCGTGTCGGTCGCCGCCCCATTATTATGATTGGTGTTCTTGGCTTTAGTGTGAGCTTTTTCCTTTTCGGAATTTCAGAACAGAACCTCTGGATGATGTATGGTTCCCGTCTTTTAGGCGGTGCATTTTCTGGAGCAGCGACAGCCTGTTGTATCGCCTATATTGCAGACATTACAACCGATGACAATCGGACAAAGGGAATGGGACTTGCTGGAATGTCCATCGGACTGGGCTTTATCTTTGGACCAGCCTTTGGGGGGCTACTAAGTGTATTTGGTACATCGATTCCCTTCTTTGCGGCTTCATTACTTTCTTTCGGAACAGTCGTATTTGCTTGGTTTGTCTTAAAGGAATCGCATCAGCTGGACCAGACAGAAAGGACTCAAAAAAGAGAATCTAGATGGGCAGCTTTCGCTGGACCTTTAAAGCACTTGTATGTACTTTCTTTTTTGGTCTCCTTTACTCTAGCTGGATTAGAGAGTACACTGCAATATTTTCAAATGAGCAAGATCGGAGCGAGTTCCCTCGAGATGGGATTAATGTTTGCGATTAGCGGAGTAGCTGGCGCGGTCATTCAAGGATATGTCGTCCGTAAGAAGATTAAAAAAGGAAAGGAAAGCACAGCCATTCTCATTGGCTTGATCGTGTCAGGTATTGGTTTCCTTCTTATACTCCTTTCCATGGACTTCTGGACAGCGGCCTTGTACGTCACCATCTTTGGTATAGGGAATGCCTTAATTCGTCCTTGTGTGACGTCCCTTGTTACACAGAAGTCCACTGTTGGTCATGGAGTAGCCTCCGGTCTCATTTCCTCCATGGACTCTCTTGGACGTATTCTTGGACCTATCATAGGAACTTTACTTTATCACTTTAATATGAACCTTCCGTTTTTATTTGGCGGTGCTATTTTACTGTTGGCGGTCTCACTAGTTTACGCTTACCGAGCTGCGGACAAAAATTTTGTAGTATCAAAAGCGTCTTAAAGGACATCCTCTTTTCAATGAATGCAACAAAAAAGTCTACACCAAATCAATTGGTGTAGACTTTTATACGTTTACTTATGTAAGAGCTTACTATTCACCAGCAACGGAATCCTTAAGGCTCTTACCTGGCTTGAAAGCAGGGATCTTACTTGCAGCGATCTCGATTTCTTCACCTGTTTGAGGGTTGCGGCCTTTACGAGCTGCTCTTTCACGAACCTCAAAGTTTCCAAAACCAATAAGCTGAACCTTATCTCCATTCTTAAGTGCATTCTCAATCGCATCAAACACAGCATCAACAGCTTTCGTTGCGTCCTTCTTAGTAAGCTCAGCTGCCTCAGCTACGTAAGAAATAAGTTCTGTCTTATTCATTGTTTCACCTCCTCCCAATGAGTTGGCCTTATTACTACTTTCTTTAACCATTTCGAACAAATTTATACCTATTTAATAGAATTTATTCTAATTATAGGCTTCAATTACAAGTTTAAGCTTCCTCGATAAAAGGCGTAGAACATAATAGCCCAAGGCTTAAGGAACGGCCAAAATTTCCTTGTAACAGACTTTATATTAATATAGAAAACCGCCAAGTTCAAGAATTTTTCTTATGAAATATGGATAATTCGCCAAATTTTTCACTAGACTGCTAGATGAGGCACTAGTTTATTTTTATGTATACGAAAAAGACTCCATCGAAACGATGGAGTCCTTAAGTTTGTACGATAACTTATTTAGAGAATGATGGCTATTAAACCGCCAGAACCTTCGTTAATAATTCGTTGTAATGTCTCCTGAAGCTTATATCGGGCATTCTCTGGCATCATGCCGAGCTTCGCAGAGATGCCTTCATTAACAATAGAGTTAAGCGAACGTCCAAAAATGTCAGAATTCCAGATGCTGAGCGGATCTTCCTCGAAGTCTTGCATGAGATAACGAACAAGCTCTTCACTCTGCTTCTCTGTACCGATAATGGGGGAGAATTCGGACTCAACATCTACTCGAATCATATGAATAGACGGCGCTGTTGCTTTTAATCTTACTCCGAATCGGCTTCCTTGACGAATGATCTCTGGTTCATCTAGCGTCATCTCTTCAATGGATGGCGGAGCAATACCGTAACCTGTCTGACGAACCATGTTCAAGGCGACAGCCACACGGTCATACTCCCTCTTCGCGTGTGAGAATTCCTGCATAAGCTGCAACAGGTGATCCTTACCGCGGATCTCTACACCCACAACTTCTACTAGGATTTGGTCATAGAGGTAATCAGGTGCGTATAAATCGATTTCAGCAATACCCTGCCCCATATTCATATCAGATAGTGAGGCTCTTTCGATGAACTCATATTCCGTGAAATGACCGACAACACGATCAACGTCACGCAGGCGACGAATCTCTTTTACCGTCTCTCGTACACTTTCTTCATAATTTTGTCGTAACCAGTGATCATCATGGAGTACCATAACCCAACTTGGCAGGTTCACGTTCACCTCGTGGACAGGGAACTCAAACAATACTTCTCGTAGTGTAGCAATAGCATCAGCTTCTACCATGTCATCTACACTCATGACCAGCACGGGTACGTCGTGCTTCTCAATCAATTGATTGCGTAAATCTTGCGCCTCTTTTCGATCAGGGTGCGCAGAGTTCACGACAACAATGAAGGGCTTTCCAACCTCTTTTAATTCTGCAATGACTCTCTCTTCCGCTTCTATATATCCTTCTCGTGCAATTTCCGCTATAGAACCGTCCGTTGTAATGACCACACCTAATGTAGAATGATCCTGAACGACCTTGCGTGTCCCGATTTCCGCCGCTTCTTCAAACGGGATAGGTTCGTCATACCAAGGGGTGTTAATCATACGCGGGCCATTCTCGTCCTCATAGCCCTTGGCTCCGTTAACGGCATAGCCTACGCAGTCGACAAGGCGAATATTTACTTCCAAGCCATCTGCCACAAGAATTTCCACAGCCTGATTTGGAACGAATTTAGGCTCTGTGGTCATGATGGTGCGTCCAGACGCACTTTGTGGCAGTTCATCTTTAGCTCTGGCCCGATCTGTTTCACTCTTGATGTTGGGCAGTACCACAAGCTCCATAAACCGTTTAATAAAAGTAGACTTTCCTGTACGGACAGGACCCACGACGCCTATGTAGATGTCTCCACCAGTCCGTTCTGCAATATCTTTGAAAATATCTACTCGTTCCACCTTCTTACCTCCCTTTCAAAAATCGGTGATTTTTGCAATGACTCTTGGATAGATTAGGACACTATCAATATATGAGGATGTGATGGAATTATGATCAAAATCTTATTTTCTCGTCCTGAACAAATCATATAACGAGCATATAGATTTGAGCTAGGATATAGAAAAAGAGCAACTGACAAGGCAATTGCTCTCTTCTTAGATCACCGATCGCACCCCTCTGCCTTTATAAACCATCCTATGGCATGGACTACGAATCTATGACTTATATATAAAATTATTTTTTACTGACTAGGCTAGGCAATCCGTCTACTAGCGCATACGGAAAAGATTTTACAGGTACATAAAGCGAATTCTCAGGGATAAGGTCGCGAATATCCTTGTCTGTTGGCAGATCTTCTTGGTTCCCTTTTATAATCTGCTCTAGATCCTTCTGGTAATCAATTCCCACGACACCTTGTGCTGACATAATGATGGGAAGAATATTCCCTGTTAGGGGACTCTCCACTGCGTCTCTGCCCTTTGCTACGCCAATTTTTTTAAGATCGATTTGAAAATAACCTGGTTGCATGACCCCTGCAACAGGTAAACTTTTATTCTTATCGTAGAAGCGAGTTACTCGACTCTGAATGTCTTGAAGGTTTTCGACCATCTTTAAATCGAGTAATCGAACAGTAGGCTTGACCTCAACATTCGTCAGAACAAATAAATAAGAGCCTCCTTGTTCAAAAGCCGCGCCAGGAGTGTACTGCAAGTACTTCGGTACAAGTTGATGGAATTGGATGATATACTTCTCATAGATCGGTGTATGGGCTTCTTTGGTTGCAATGGGTAACACGCTAGTATCCGCCCTAAATTGATCAATCGCATCTTGTACGGACTGTACTTGTACGTTTAGTGGCAGCTGATTCTCCATCTTTCTTTCCTCTGGATACATGCAGCCTGTTGAGATTAGTATGGTGGCAATAAATAGAATAGACAATTTGACAATATGACTTACTTTCAATGTTAAATCCCCTCATTCTCCTTCTGTTGCTGAATCTGACTCTTTACGACATTCTTCCATGCTTCTTCTGGCACTCGTACTTGGATTGGGCCATATACCCGAGTTTGGCAAGCGAGTCGAAATCCCTCAGACATCTCTTCCTCACCAATCATTCTTAACTCTTGCGAAGAAGGCATCGAGACGAACGGACTCAAAGTCATAATCTGAATCTTGCAGTTTGTGCATGTGCCATTACCCCTGCAACGATTCCTGATCGCAATTCTGTTCTTTAGTGCCGATTGTAAAAGATTGTCTCCTTTATTCACTGATATGGTCTTGCCGCGAGGCTGAAACTCTATCTTGATTCTCATAATAAGACAACTAAGATGAGAAGTAGAGATGGAATCAGCAACAGAAAGGCAAAGGTAGAAACTATAATACGCGGAATGCCTTTAAGTTTATTACGCGCAAACAATATAGCAATATTCGCCAAAAACATTAACCCCATCGCAACAAATGACGACATTTCTTTATCCATATCTTTTTCTTTCCCTCTTTCTTTAATCATCGTTCCTATTATAGCATAACTTGCCCATAACGCACCTTTTCGCCCAATTTTGAATAGAATACATAGATAAAGAAAGTAAGAGGAGTCGGAGCTGGCTATGAATCCAATTCATTGGCATCATCCACCGTCTGCAAGACGTAGAAGATTAACGACGCTGCAGCGGTCCATATCACCTAACCCTGAACAACTTCCTAAGGGGGGGGCTGAACCATATTCCCCTCGTTTATTTACAGCCGCAGAGCAAATGCAGACCGTAAGAGAACAATTAAGTCAAATGGGAACTACGCTAGAAACCCTAACTCAGGTCATCTACGCTGTAAATCCGAGTGCAGGGCCATTTCCACTTCAAGGGGCAACGGAATCGGATCTCATGAAAAACTTGCAGGATCTCGATTTTAAGCAAGTGATGAGTTTATTGCAATCACCAGTAGTTCAGAACCTCATTGAAACCTTGGCGGCAGAAGAGGCAAGCAAAAAGAAAAAATAAGAGGGGTAACGATTAAGTTCGTTACCCCTCTCCGACTGTATCCTGCCTGTTAAAGGCTGCGTTTAATTGGAACCCAATATATCCTATGTGGACGCTTAATATTCTGCAACTTAGATTATAGCCCAATATTTCTTATTTTCATAAGAAAAATTCTTGTTATGATATGCCCTGCACTCTAATTTTGTGCGATCTCTTCTACTTCATGTCGCTTTACACGCCCCATTAGGTCCTCCACAGCTTGCCTTGGAGATTTCGCTTGAAATAATACCTGATAAAGCTCTCGTGTAATAGGCATCTCAACACCGATTTTCTCAGCAAGCTCATAGGCCGCTTTCGTAGTTTTAACGCCCTCTACAACCATTCCCATCTTTTCTAATACTTCTTCAAGAGACATACCTTGCCCAAGGAGATTGCCTGCTCTCCAATTGCGGCTATGCTTGCTCGTACAAGTGACAATGAGATCTCCTACACCCGCTAAACCCGAGAATGTTAATGGATCAGATCCAATATGCACACCTAAACGACTGATCTCAGCTAATCCTCTCGTCATCAAGGCAGCCTTAGCATTATCACCAAATCCCAGTCCATCGGACAACCCTGCCCCTAGTGCAATAATGTTTTTTAGCGCACCTCCCAGCTCTAATCCAACCACATCTGGATTTGTATAGACTCGAAAGTAAGCATTCATTAATAAATCCTGTGCCTCTTCTGCTGCTTCAATCGGCTGAGAAGCTACCACAATCGTTGTAGGCGACTTACGGCTGACTTCCTCCGCATGGCTTGGTCCTGACAATACAACTAAGCGCTTGTGAAGGGAAACAGGGAGCTCTTCCTGCAGTACTTCAGAGATCCTTTTATAGCTTCCTAACTCAAGCCCCTTTACAGCGTGAATAACGAGTGCCTCTTGATCGATTAAACCAGCAGCCTCTCTTGCGATCTCGCGAATAATGTGAGAGGGAACAACTAAGAGTATAGCTTTTTTCCCTTTAACTACTTCCCCTAGATTCGTAGAGCAAGTAATGGACTCTGATAATAGGACGTCAGGAAGATACTTGCTATTTGTATGTTCTTTGTTGATTTCATCAGCCTGATCACGTCGTCTAGACCACATGTGGACACGGTGTCCATTGTCAGCCAATACCATTGCTAAGGCCGTTCCCCAGCTTCCTGCACCGATCAAACCTATATCCACTAGCTCATCCCCCCTTATTTTTTGGATTGTCCTAATTTGCTTTCTGTGCCTTGAAGCAATCGAACAATATTTTGAGAATGTCTAACGAAGCCTAGAATGCATACTATAGCGGCCATCCAAATGTATGCGTTCGGTTCTCCATATACATACATGAATATGGGAATAAGAGCTAGAAATACAAGAGAACCCAATGAGACATACCTGGTAATATAAATAACAGCCACTGTAATCAGAGCGGACCAAAGAAATGATATAAACGAGAGGGAGGCAATTACACCGATAGTCGTTGCGACTCCTTTTCCTCCCTTGAAGCCAAAAAAGACAGGCCAGTTATGGCCGATGATAGCCATAGCTCCAGCCAATGCTGTAATGAGATGATCGCCACCGCTTATCCAGTGAGCGAACCAGACAGCTGATACCCCTTTAAGTGCATCTAGAAGCAGGACCAGTATACCCGGCCCTTTTCCCAGAACTCTTAATGTATTTGTTGCCCCTGCATTACCGCTGCCATGATGCCTAATGTCTATCCCAGCTACCTTCTTGGCAATAAGATAGCTAAAGCTAATCGATCCAAGCAGGTACCCTGCCACGATAGCAATAACTGTATTCATCCCCTCATTCCTCTCCCTTTTAATACAAATTACCCTTAGTCCTCCGCTTTATTTCGCGCGATGATCCTGATGGGTGTCCCTTCAAAAGGAAAAGCTTCTCTAATTCTATTCTCTAAGAAGCGTTGGTATGAAAAATGTAATAGCTCAACATCGTTGACAAACAAAACAAAGGTTGGCGGCTTAACAGAAACTTGTGTAATGTAGTTAATCCGCAGCCTTCTTCCCTTATCTGAAGGTGGTGGTGTAACCGTAGTCGCCTCATGGATAAGGTCGTTTAACACATTCGTTTGAATCCTCATGGCATGTTGGTCAGCGACATCTTTCGCCTTAGGCAGGATCTGATGAATTCGCTGTTTTGTTTTAGCTGAAACAAAAACAATGGGGGCATAATCCATAAAGAGAAAATGCTCTCGAATGGTACGTTCAAATTGATGAAGAGTTTTATCGTCCTTCTCAATGGCATCCCATTTGTTCACTACAAAAAGAGCTGCTCGTCCAGCCTCATGAGCGTAACCTGCAATCTTCTTGTCTTGCTCAATAATTCCTTCTTCAGCATTGATGACGATAATACACACATCTGATCTCTCGATAGCTCGAAGAGCTCGAAGAACGCTATATTTCTCTGTAGACTCGTAAACCTTGCCTCGCTTCCTTACTCCTGCCGTATCAATGAGGACAAAGTCTTGTCCTTCACGAGTAATCATGGTGTCAATCGCATCGCGAGTCGTTCCTGCAATGTCACTAACGATTACCCGATCTTCACCAGTTAAGGCATTCACTAGAGAAGACTTCCCGACGTTCGGTCGTCCAATCAGGGAGACACGAATCACATCCTCATCATACTCTTGCTCGTTCGTTTCTATAGGGAAGTGCTTCGTGACTTCATCAAGCAAATCACCGATTCCTAATCCATGGACACTAGAAATACCAACCGGTTCCCCGAAGCCCAAGGAATAAAACTCGTACATTTGACTCATACGTTCTGGGTTATCCGCTTTATTTACCCCAAGAACGACCGGTTTCTTGGAGCGGAACAGCATTCTCGCTACTTCCTCATCCGTACTCGTTACTCCTGTAGTCGCATCTACCACCAAAATAATGACATCTGCTTCATCGATCGCAAGCTCTGCTTGGTGACGGATATGCTCAAGCAAGACATCGTGATCATCGAAGGCAATACCTCCGGTATCAATCAAATGGAAATGACGATCAAGCCATTCTGCTTTACTGTAAATTCGGTCTCTCGTCACACCAGGGATATCTTCTACAATCGAAATCCTCTCTCCTACTATACGATTAAATAATGTTGATTTACCTACGTTAGGTCTACCTACAATAGCCACAACTGGATTAGCCATAATTCTCCAACCTCACTTTCAACCATCAATAATACTGGATTTCCATCATTCTTGCAATGATAATCGCTTAAAAATGTTTAACAATAATCATGGTGTCGTCACTTAACGTATGGGCCATAGCATCCAGAATTTTTTCCATGGTAAACGCTAAATGCTGTAATTCTTCAACGTTATCTGCGTAAAAAATGGGGGAGCCCCCACCCACTTTTTCCCGGTTCAAAGTAATGATAGCCAAAATCGTTTTTTCTAGAGCTGTCCCCACATCATATCCCCCTATTTATTCACCTTTGCTTCCAGAGGCTTTCGATAAACACTTTCCAAGACAGGAACTCGTTCGATCGTCCCCTTTATTTTCTCTACATTCTTCATTTGCGGTAAAAGGAAGATCCCTAACCTTCCATCTTCTAAACTTCGTTTAATAAGGGGTACAAGGGATGGTTCACCCGCATCCCGAAATACGCCAAGTACGGTAGCTACATCATGAAGAATGGCTTGCCGTTGTCCTAGGTTTCCGAGGGTGACCATCCCATTTTCATTTTTTGGTGTCAGGATCATTCCAACCCCATTTTTCTTAATCTTTTCTCTTGTATCTTCTAGACCCACGTTCATAATATAAATATCATCTACGTAAAGATGCTGTCCCTCCATGCGAACTGTTCCTTGCTTTACTTTTGCTATATCAGCAACGTTCTTACCTGACATAAAAGTCTTATCTACAAACAGAGAAACAAGACCGATGATCACCCCCCACTGCCATCCAAAAAAAACCGTACTTGCCGTAGTCACAATGGATGATAGCATGACGAGATAATTACGTCCTTCGAATACCATAGCAATTCCTTCAATATAAGCCGTTCCCCTTGGCACAAGCTCCATATTATCAAGTTGCTGTAAGGTATTTCGTTCCATATTCCGTACATCACGGAACTGCGAAGCCGCAAGTCCGAGAAAGGTAACCGCCGTAAAGTCCTCTTCTATAAAAGCTGGTACCGCAACTGAACCTAGTCCAGCTGCGATTACGCCTAAAGCAATATGAATGACATGACCATGGGGGTAGGTTGGATAAGAGCGATAATCTGTACGCAACATCAGTAAGCGGCTAATCACCCCTACAACAACTCCCATAATAACGGCAGATGTGTACTCTTCCAAAAGACTGCTCCTTTCTAGCTCGTTTCAGCTCTTTTTCGCTTCCATATCTGAGGCGACCTTACATAAAGAAGCACAAATTGAATCAGCCATAGCAAGTAAAAACTAATCCACCAGGTATCCTGAAAAAAGGGAGAGCCAATCAGATAGTACCCCGTCTTATCCCACATGTATGCCTGAAAACATAGATCTCCAAACCCTAAACCAAGAGTCAACAGGATAAATTGCTGAATGGAAGATCTAGCTGCGACCAAGATGAGAACCATGACAAAGCCAGCGATCATATACTTCTCCTCGATAAACATCAGCACCGGATCTAATCGTAAAAGCAGCTGTAAAAGAAAAACGGAAGCCCCAACCAAAAAACTGGCTGTGAGTAAATGAAGACGATGATTGTCACCTTGTTTCATCCACAGCCAACTGCCTAGAAGCATAGGAAATAAGGAAGACATCACGACAAGCTCACCATTCATGGGTAAAGGAACTGTCCAACTTAATGTCCCAAGCGAGACCATGAGGATTATGACTGTCCATTTCTTCCGCCACTTATTCTCTGTTAGTAAACGATCACAAAACCCAAGCCATACAAAGAGCAGCAGAAACCATATCCCTATTAAGCTAAAAAAACCATCGTTCACTTAGACCTACCTCTCCTTCTACCAACTATAAGCATTACACTCATTATTCCTCAAAATCCCCTAGAAAAAACAAAAGAGGTCTGAAACGTTTCAGACCCTGACAATTTCTTTAGTCTTGATTTACTTTAGGATGATCGGATAATAGATATTTAAAGGTTAGCTTGTCTTGAATCGGAATCCATGCCCCTACTCCTTTATGCGTTACATTCTTAATAATCAGCTTTTTTTCGCTTCCTTGTATGTTTAAGTAGACTTCTCCGTATGTGATATTCCCTTTTTCACTCGCAGCTGGTACAAAAGCTTGTAGATAACCAATCTTTTTTACTGGAACTCTCATAATCGTATCTTGCTTCGTTCCTTTTCCCACGGTACTCTGGAATGCTAAATTTAATCCTGTATTTTGTTTTGCCTCAGCAATCATCAGTTTTCTTACATCTTCTTCTGCTAGAACCTGGGTAGTTAGTCCCCCTACAGCCGTAAATTCTTCATTTTGCTCGTAGGTCAGTTCGGACGTTTCACGTCCCCCCCGATTATCCAGCTTGTTCATATTTGCTTGTTTATATTCCCAGTTTACTGATGTTTCCTTGGATTCATAATTCAAGGCCCAGTTTCCCAAATAAATGTTTGCACGAAAACCAATAGCAAGTTTAGATGGGTGTATCGTCGTTTCGTTGAGAAGCCTTATGAGGTTAGGGTTCTCGATTTCATAATTAGTTGTCTTAAAAAGCTCAACCGTTGTTGCACTAGGCTGTACATACTCAGGATCCATACTTGGATTAGGATACGTATTTTGTCTTGAGATATCTTTAACCGTATCCGGAATTTTTAATTTACCTACAGCCCCTCCAACTCCTTGTTGCCCTAACAGCAAGGGGATGATGAGGAGAAGTGCCATAAGGGGACGAAAAGACTTCTTAGCCATTGAGATCCTCCTCTACTGAGTTTCATGCCTAACTGTACTTTTTTAGTATTTACCAATCAGTTAAAAACATAAAAGAAATTAAAAGAGGAAATAATTGTATTGGGAATAGGACTTGATGGATTTAACATAGGATCATATAGGGAGGTGACAGAGAAGATGGCTTTTTACACCACGGTCGTCAATTTATTGGGGATCAAAGTGCTGAAAAATGGAGAAGGACACCTCTTCATCAAGCTTGGCGCTGGAAAAATACGTCCACTTAAAGCTTAGGGAAGACAAACAGGCGAATCCTATATTTAGGGTTCGCCGCTCTTCTTTCTTCTGCTAAACACATGACAATCTATACCTCTCATCTGGGCCCAATGATAGGACTCTCCAGAGATAACTAATGGACAACTTGCTAATTGCTTTGTTTCTTTTACACCAACGGCCGCCATGACTAGGCGTAGTTGTTCATGTAGATGATCTACAGCAAGAATGGCCTCTTCCTCAGAATATTGGGTAACGAAGTGGAGGAAACGGCCTGCCATTCCTACTGTGGATGCTCCTAAGGCTAATGACTTAGCAACATCCAGACCATTCTGAATGCCGCCTGTTGCCATAATATCGATTCGGTTTTCTATTACAGACGATGAAGCTTCTAATAAGCTCTGTACAGTCGTCAGTCCCCAGTCATTCAACATATCTAATGGAATAGAGCGACGCGCGTTCTCAATTCGGGCAAAATTCGTCCCACCTGCTCCACCAATATCAATAGCCGAGATTCCAGTATGCGATAAGGTGGAGATAGACTCTTGAGACATCCCAAAGCCCACTTCCTTAACAATAACAGGACAGTTTACAGCTCTAACAATCTTTTCTATCCTTGTAAGAACCCCTCGAAAATCACGATCCCCCTCGGGCATGATCAACTCTTGCATAATGTTGAGGTGGATTTGTAATCCATCAGCGGCAATCATCTCAATGGCCTCAAGAGCCTGATCTGGAGTCGCTTCAGCACCTAAGTTGGCCAGTATAATTCCATCTGGATTCTCCTCACGAACAATGGTATAGGAATCTCTCACCGATGGATCCTTAATAGCGGCCATCTGAGATCCGACAGCCATAGCGAGATTAGAAACCTTCGCAAGTCTGGCGAGTTTGCGATTTATCTCGAAAGTCTCACTCGCTCCTCCAGTCATCGCATTAATAACAATCGGCGAACTTAATTGAAGTCCGCCGAAGGTGGTATCCATTGATATGTCAGAAACAGAGGTTTGAGGAATGCAGTTATGGACAAACTTCACGTCTGCAAAACCGTGATGACCGCTTTGACCTGTTTGTATAGCATACTTAATGTGATCATTCTTACGCGATGTCCTCTGCATCATGAAACCTCACTATGATTTTAATTTCTTCGCTAAGTCTCCAAGGCGATCCGCTATCGTTACACCCATTCCGCCTTGATCGGCTTCATAGTTAGCTAACTCTTTTTTCACTACCTTCGCTTCGGTTTCTTCTTCCACTTCACGAATAGATAAGCTGATTCTTTGCTCTTCTAGGTTCAAGTCCAGGATCTTAACCTGTACTTGCTGTCCTTGCTCTAAAACCTCTCCAGGGTTTCCGATATGTCGGTTGGAGATCTGAGAGATATGAACAAGGCCTTCAACACCAGGAGCCACTTCAACAAATGCACCAAAGCTAACTAGACGCTTAACCGTTCCTGTGACCACACTGCCAGCCTTAAGCTGCTGACTAGCCTGCTGCCATGGTCCAGGTTGAGCTTCTTTCATGCTCAAGCTAATGCGTTCACCATCCTTGTCAACTTTTAACACTTTAACCTTTACTTTATCGCCTTCATTCACCACGTCGGATGGCTTGTCAACTCTCTCCCATGCCAACTCGGAGATATGAACTAATCCATCAACTCCACCAACATCGACGAACGCACCAAAATCAGTTAAACGTTGCACGGTTCCCTCAATGACAGCACCGACTTGAAGATCGTCATAAATTCTTTTCTTAGCTGTATTCACTTCATCTTCAAGAACAGCTCGATGAGAAAGAATCACTTTATTCTTCTCACGATCAAGTTCAATAACCTTGAGGCTTAGCGTGCGTCCCTTATAGTCGGAAAAATCTTCAACGAAGTGGCGCTCTACATGAGAGGCAGGGATAAAGCCGCGTACACCTACATCAACTACGAGACCACCTTTAACTACATCTGCAACTTGGGATTCAAAAATGGTTCCTGACTGGAACTTCTGTTCAAGCTCATCCCACGCCTGGACGGCATCTACGGCTTTCTTGGATACGATGACTTCGTCTTTCTCTTCATTAATCTTCGTGACTTGAAGAGTTAGTTCATCACCCTCCGATAGAACGTCTGCCACCTTCTCAATGTGCAGGCTGGATACTTCACTGATAGGGAGAATGGCTTCTGTTTTGTAACCAATGTCAACCAACGCTTGCTTTGCATCAACTTTCGTTACTTTACCTTGAACAGTTTCCCCTACTTGAATCGCTCTTACTTCCGCATTTTGCATTTCTTCAGCCATGGACCATTCCTCCTTAAAAGTTAGCACACTTCAATAATAATAAATTGATCATTACTTATTTAGAAAACTTGATTGTAAACAGATAACCTAAGCCAACAAGTCTTCTTCCTGCCCAACATAGTTCATGATGGGTACTGACAGGATATAATTTAAAGAAATGATTGCTAATTGAGGTAATCTTAGTATAGAACATTTTATCATATTTGATTCAAGAGATACATTAATTTACATGTTCGTCAAGAAGCTTCTGTATCTCTTGCATAAACTGACTGCTTACTTCACTAACCAAAACGGAGGTTAGCTTCACGTCCCGATACGCCGAAAGATCTATAGGGTGACCATAAACGACCTTCATGCTCGAGAAGGGTATCCATGATCCGATGATGGCAACAGGGATGACAACCGCATTCGACTTCAAAGCAAATAGTGCTGCCCCTGGATAAGGCTCTCCTAGCTTGCCTGTTTTACTGCGGGTACCTTCAGGGAAGATCCCAAGTACATGTCCCTCTCCCAACACCTCCAGCGCCTTCTTCAATGCTCCGCGATCACTCATCCCTCTCTTCACTGGAAATGCACCAAATTGTTTAATGAGCCATGAGACCCCTGGAACATGAAAAAGCTCTTCTTTAGCCATAAACAAGACTTGTCTTGTTAAGGGAGTAGCTATAAACGGCGGGTCAAGGTTGCTGATATGGTTCGAACAAAGGATAACCCCTCCCTGGGGAGGGATGCGGTCAAGACCAATGATCTCCCAACGGTATACGACTTTATAGAAGACTCGGAAGAGAGCTCGGAAGAATCGATACCATCCCATAATCTTTAAGCCTTCCTTGATTCTAACTTTTCCTTGTACAATCCCACAATCTGTTCTACAACTTGCTCGATTGTAAGGCCACTAGAATCCAGTACAACTGCATCTTCAGCACAACGAAGTGGAGCCGCTTCGCGCTCGCTATCTAACTTGTCACGACGGGCAATGTCATGCTTGAGCTGTTCTAAGTCAGCTTGATGCCCCTTCTCCTGAAGATCCTTATAACGTCTTAAAGCCCGTTCTTCAATAGAAGCTGTTAAGAACACCTTGACTTGAGCTGATGGCAATACATGGGTACCGATGTCTCGACCATCCATAACTACATTCTGCTCTGCTGCCATCACTCGTTGCATCTCCACCATCTTGAAGCGGACTAAAGGATGCTTAGCTACTAGGGAGACATGTCGAGTCACTTCAGGATGTCTGATCTCATCCGTTACTTCTCTTTCGCCAATAAAAACCTTTTGTCCATTAGGTTCCTGCTTGAGATAGATCGTCATAGCATGGAGAAGGTTAGTTAACCCCTCCTCACTGTCTAGAGGAACGCTCTCTTCTAGTGCCATAAGGGTAAGAGCACGATACATTGCTCCAGTATCGATGTATGTAAATCCAATTTCCTTAGCTACTAGCTGTGCTACAGTGCTTTTCCCTGCTCCAGCTGGTCCATCTATTGCTATGTTCATACGCCAACCCTTTCTAGACATAAGAAAACTTGAGTCTCGCGCCAATTCCCTACCAAGACAATCAAGGTAGGGGTAAACTAAAAGTTTTCCTCGCATAAGTCCAAAATGAAATAACGGAGTTATCAATTCCGACAGTATATACGAAAAAGCAGGATTGAAGCCTGCTTATGTGCTCAAAAAATATTAGATTGCGTGATAAAGATAAGTGAAGAGAGCTGCAGACCAAAGGACAAAAAAACTATCATCAGCTATTCAATTATTGTTGACTCCACATGTTGATAGTACCATAGTGTTCCTTAAGATGCAACGCCTTCCAGCCTCTCTACTTCGACAAGCCATGCTCTAACCGTGTCAAAATGTAGTAGGATTTGGGTAAAGGTCAGAGAGAGCAACAGCAATATGACTAGACCTACCAGCCACTTCTCCACAGATCTTGAGAAACGACCAAATCTTTCCTCATAACTCGGATATTTTTGACTACGCACGTTTAACCACCTCCATCCCCATTATGACCAGAAATGGAGTGATTTATGAACTAAAGAACGCCTTTCTTCCTTAACTCTAGCTGCCTCTCAAAGCAGTAGCGAATGATTTTTTCCCGCTCAGGCTCCTTAATAACAGAAATCATCAACATGATCGTCTGATGATCCATATCTTCCTTAGGTGGAACAATTCGAACCACTTTAGCGATAAAAGGGGCATGCTCCATCCCCTGACGAAACGGAATAGCTAACCAACACTGAAATCGCTCTCCTTGAACCATTCTATATTCCTTCTTACAAGTAAAAGCAACTCCGCCGCCGCTCACATCTACCGTTCGTGCTAAAAATTGTATTCCACGTGTCAATGACTTTAAGGATAACTCAAGCATGGCTGGAATTCGCAGATAATTCCTTCTCTGTATTCGCTCAATATCTTCTAGGCGAGGAAGGGCAATTTCCCATAAAGGTACGTCTTCATTTTTTCTACTTAGTACCCTGCTCGGAAAGATATACTTTGATCCGTCTAAGCCAAAATAAAATACTGTAATTTCTATTCCTGCCGAATAGGCCATAGATTTGCCGTTCTTTTCACTTAAAGGCACCTCAATAAGAAGAGACTGATCCAAGACATTATCAACCCTGGACTTATAGGTGTCCTGAGATTCTACCGTATCTTTGGTTCTTAAACTTACTCTAAGTAGTTGGCTGATTCCAGGGATCATACATATCCTCCGTCCCATCTTGTTCCTGTATACTCTAAATTATACCATGAAAGCAAGGCAAACGGTGCTAACGTATCCTTCAATTGTTAATGAAAAAGACTGCCCCGAAGAGTAGGCATTACGCTACTTCAGGACAGTCTCTTTGCTTTATCTTTCTGGACCATCAAGCTTTTCGATTGTTTCCTCTTCCCCATTGTCAGCGTTAATGAATACTCTATAACTCTCTTGCCCTAAGTTCCCCATGAACTCATAGCATAAAGTTTCCTGATTCTTATCGTCGAGTATGACCGCTAACCTAGCTTCTTGAATTTTTAAATTTGGATTAACCTCTTTTCTTGCTTGTGCTTCTGTTAACTTTGGCGTCGGTAATGTACGATCTTTATGACTGAAAGTATAGTGTTCGGATTGGAATCCAATTACATTGCCAGTATCTAGAGCTACTTGTACGGTGACTAGGTCAGGATAGATCCGCACGTTCTCTTGCTTGTATACATAATTTAGTGTAGCCACATTGTTATACTCATCAATTACAAAAGCCTCCATACTTTCATAACCATGCTTTTGTAGGAATTCATCCGCTTTCTGCTTTGCCTGATTTAAGTCGAGCTTCGCGTCTTGTACTTGAGTGTTATCCAATAGCCAAATGACATGGCCACCCTTGGTCGTAACATCAAGATTAATGCCGTCATCTTGATCAGGTTTTGATATAGCAACGCTAAAGGCTTGATATTCAAGACCTTTCCCAGTCTTTCGCACCTTAATTTCCGCTTCATTTTCCTTTAAGCCAACAAACTCCATCGCAATCTGTTTTGCCTCTTCTTGGGTGATCGGCTTACCTTTCAGGTTCTCTGATTTGAAACGCTTTTGATTTTCTAACGAATTGATTCCCGGCCCTACTTCTATATCGGAATATTCATCTACGGTCTTATCAATGGTACGGAACCCGTCTGCTATGGTATTATCAAGATTTTTTTCTTCTTTTGCAAGGGAGGTTTCTACATCCATCCATCTTAATTGTCTTTCAAGAACTTGATCCTGTACCCTTCTTAGCTCGCCCTGAATCTCTTGAGCTTGTTTATGATAACCTTTTAGCTGCTTATATTCCTTTTCCGATAAGGGGTCCTTGTCCAAATCGCGGATGGCAGCATTATAGGAGAACTTCCCAATATTAGCTAAGAACTCTTCTGTTTTACTGAAGGGAAGCATTGCTAAAGGAAGCTGTCCTACTTCATTCCTCGCTTCCGCCGTGATTCTCCAAACGTTACTTAAAGTTCCGTCAATCTGTCTGCGGGAATTCACCGCTAGCGTTTTTCCTAGCTCATCTTGAAGCTGATCCATATGAAACGTAAGATCATGAAAAGCTCTTTGATACTGATTTTCCGCCTTAATAAGCACACGGTTCTTTTCCTGATTCTCTTGGTATCCCCACATTCCTAAGCCAATGGCGGCAACAGCAAGCACCGGTACCATTACACCCGCTACTTTCGTATACATAGATGTCACTCCTTAATTACAGAATATGTGTTTACCTATTTTCTTCACTTGTGGTCTCGTCCAGATCCAACCAGAAGTCGCGGTATCTGGATTAAAGTAATAAATACACCCTCCGCTAGGATCCGTACCGTTTAAGGCGTCCTGAACAGCTTTACGTGCATTTTCATTAGGAGTCAACCAAATTTGTCCATCTGCAACTGCAGTGAAAGCTCTCGGTTCGAAAATTACCCCTGACGGAGTATTAGGAAAGGAAGCATTTTTTACTCGATTTAAAATAACAGCCGCTACAGCAACTTGTCCGACATAAGGTTCACCACGAGCTTCACCATAGACCGCGTTGGCCATAATCTTCAAATCATTGTCTGAGTATCCATGAGGCTTACTAGTTTTTTGGTTGTTCCCGGTACTTGGAGCTGGAGACGCTTCCTGGTTATTCGCCTTAGGCTTCTGAGTAGCAGCTTGATTAGGCTTAGGATCGTACTTTGTCTTACTGACAAGTTTGCGTTGTGTTTCTCCCCCCACCTTCCCATCAACCTTTAACCCAAAGTCTTTTTGAAACTTCCTTACCGCCCAATACGTATTCCAACCAAACTTTCCATCTGTCGTATCTTTAAGATAGCCTATATACTTCAATCGCTCCTGGAGCTCCACCACATCTTGGCCGGAAGACCCTCGTGTTAATACTCTTCCACTAAAGGTCTCCTGACCATTTAGCATCCAAGAATTCATGAAAAGAAAGGCTAAAGCGACAACAATCGAAATGGTGGCGAGGATATAAAGTCTGAAACGTTGGACCATGGGTAATCCTCCTTCTGCTTCCAACATGTTGAATTTCTCTTATTGTGAGTTTTACCCAGCGGTATTATTCTTTTTTTAACTAAAAAAAGGATATGCCATTGGCATATCCTTAGAAATCTATTTCTGATACATCAAAATCCCTATCATTATTACACAAACATTGCTTAAAACCAGTGTCTACTTCTCCCGATTTCCCTCGCTTCCCAACAAGGGTAAACTTCTCACCGCATAGGTTGCAGCGAATCCTTATTTTTTGCCGATCTTTTAGCAACATGGTTCATTCCTCCTTCTTCTCTCTTTTATTTATTTTGGTCAGAAGGGGGCCATTTTAGACTTATTCTGTACTTTTCTTATTCTACGCAGTGAAGTCAGCCACAGTATAGCCATAAAGGGAGAAATAATCCATAGATAATGATTCTTCGTGGAAAGCAAAATAAAATCATACAATCCATGGAGGACGGCAGGGATCATAATTGAATAAAACATCAGAAGTTTCCCTGCACTTGCCGACTTCTCAAACTTAGCTCTCCCAAGATAATATCCCATAGTAACCCCAAACAAGGCATGACTCGAAACCGGCAGCAAGGCCCGCATTAATGCTTCCTGAATCCCAAAGGAATAAAGATAAAAGAAATTCTCTAATGTCGCAAACCCAAGTGACACAGCAACTGAATAAACGATACCATCATATGGATCATCAAAGTCCATGTGTTTATAGACCGTATAATATACAATAAACCACTTAAAAAATTCTTCAATCAATCCAGCAATAATAAAAGCCTTACCTAATGTGCCAAACTCAATCTCTTCCTGTAACCCATACTGTAAGACCATCACTGGGAACACGAGCAGAATCCCAAAAATAAAGGTCTTGATAACGATATGAAGCGGTTCCGTTTGGTAACGGTCTTTTAAGTAGAAATAACTTAACAACGCGATACCAGGCGCAATCGAAGCACCAATTGTTGCAATCATCTCTCATCCCCCCCACTTTTTCTTGGGGCACTTTTTCATTATACTGTTGTTTAAGCGTGATGTAACCTTCAATCCTTTACCATCGTATCATGCTTTTACAAATTAGAAAACATTCAGCTATTGGAGGAATATATGAGCAAGATCATTATTATTAATACAGGCGGCACCATTGCTATGGCTGTAGATCAAGAGAGTGACGCTGTTAAGCCACAGGGAAACCAGCCTCTGCACCACGTTACCCCTCATCTCGAGAAGTTCGGCGAGATTGTGATGGAGGATTTTCTTAATCTGCCTAGTCCCCATATGACTCCCGAATTAATGTTTAGTTTATCTCAGCGTATCCAACACCATATTTCGGACGATTCTGTGGCAGGAATTGTGATTACTCATGGTACGGATACCCTAGAAGAAACAGCTTATCTTCTGGACTTAGTTATTTCTTCTACAAAGCCTGTTGTCGTAACCGGAGCGATGAGAAGCAGTAACGAGTTAGGCGCTGACGGTCCCATTAATTTAGTTCATTCCGTACGTGTAGCAGCATTACCTGATAGTGCCGAGAGAGGGGTATTGGTTGTCTTTAACGACGAGATTCATGCTGCACGTTACGTTACGAAGACCCATACTAGTAATGTTGCAACTTTTCAATCACCTCAACACGGCCCTATTGGATTGATCTCCAAGAAATCGATTCAATATATGGAAGCGCAATTACCACGAAAACATATGGATATCCAAAAAATATCTGTTAACATTCCTTTAATCAAAGTTGTAACTGGTATGAAGGTGGAATGGCTATCTTTTTTATTAGAAAGCGATATTGATGGGGTTGTCATCGAAGCCTTCGGAGCAGGGAACATTCCTCCGAGCATCGTTCCCATTGTCCGTGCTTTGTGCGAGCAGCAAAAACCTGTTGTCCTAGTTTCCCGTTGCTTCAACGGCTATGTTCAAGATCTGTATGGATATGATGGTGGCGGACACCAACTGGGTCAGATGGGTGTCATCTTCTCCAATGGCTTGAATGGGCAAAAAGCTCGAATTAAACTCATGGTAGCGTGTGAAACGACACGTGATCTTAATAAACTAAGGGAGATTTTTGATTGAGGAGTTAAGGTTTGACATACAGAGGCGTAATACTTGTTATCTGTCTTTGGGGTATTACGCTTTTTAATTAAAAAGAAAAATCTCTCGCTTCCGCCATGAGACTAATGTTTCCTGGCATAGAACGAGAGACTCCTAATTAACAATATGATTTTATACCCAACCACGGAAACGGGAAGCTTCAGCCATCTTCCGGCAACCAACCATGTAGGCTGCTAATCTCATATTTACACGACGCACTTGTGAGGTGTTATAAACATTCTCAAATGCACGGACCATGACATCTCTTAACTTTACTTCTACTTCTTCTTCGGTCCAGTAATAGCCTTGATTATTCTGTACCCACTCAAAATAAGAAACGGTTACTCCCCCTGCACTGGCCAGTACGTCGGGTACAAGTAGAATTCCACGCTCGGTAAGAATACGCGTTCCCTCTAAAGTTGTAGGTCCGTTTGCTGCCTCCACGACGATCTTGGCTTTAATGTTGTGAGCATTATCCGCGGTGATCTGATTCTCAATGGCAGCAGGAACTAAAATATCACAATCAAGCTCGAGCAACTGCTTATTCGTAATGGTGTCTTTAAATAACTTCGTTACGGTACCAAATGAATCTCTTCGATCTAGAAGATAGTCAATATCTAATCCTTCTTCATCATGGAGTCCGCCGTATGCGTCAGATATTCCTATTATCTTTGCTCCTTTATCATGCATAAACTTAGCCAAGAAGCTTCCCGCATTACCAAACCCTTGAACGACTACTCGAGCTCCCATAAGTTCAATACCGCGACGCTTCGCAGCTTCTTCAATGCAGATGGTTACACCCTTTGCTGTTGCGGTCTCTCTTCCATGAGATCCCCCAAGCACTAATGGTTTCCCTGTAATAAATCCAGGAGAATCGAACTCTCGAATACGGCTATATTCATCCATCATCCAAGCCATAATTTGGGAGTTAGTGAACACGTCTGGTGCAGGAATATCCTTAGAAGGTCCAACGATCTGGCTAATCGCACGAACATAGCCACGACTCAATCGTTCAAGCTCACGGAATGACATTTCTCTTGGATCACATATGATTCCGCCTTTACCTCCTCCGTACGGAAGATCAACAATACCGCATTTCAGACTCATCCAGATAGATAACGCTTTCACTTCATCTTCCGTCACTTCCGGATGAAAGCGGACTCCTCCCTTAGTCGGTCCTACAGCATCATTGTGCTGAGCACGATATCCCGTAAATACTTTTACAGAACCGTCATCCATTCTTACCGGAATACGCACAGTAAGAATCCTCATTGGTTCTTTCAGTAGTTCGTAAACAGGATCTGGATAGCCAAGTTTAGAAAGAGCCTCATTAATGACTTTTTGAGTGGATACAAGGACGTTCAAATTTTCCTTCTCAGCCACTTCTTTTTCTGCCATAATTACCACCTCAAAACAATTTATGCTAATTCTAAAGTCATTCGTGGTTTAGTATACATCTTTCTACTACGATTGAGAAGGAAAAAAGATGGCTTTTTCCTTGTCAAAAACGAAAGATAATTGACCTAATGTTCCGTTTCGGTTCTTTTTGACTTGAAGCGAGATATTTTCACACTGTTCCCCATTTTTTTCTTCGGTAGTTTCTAAGCTTAAGATGACGTCAACGGCAGCTTCAACGGAAGAAGGCAGGGATTGTTCGTGAACCTGTTGTGGCGCAGCTGCTACAATAGGCGTATCCCACTGTCTGGACCATTGATGGAGAATGTATGCAACTGAAGCATGATTCTGCTGAATGAGTACACCTTGTTTATCCCTTAAAGGAACCCTAAATAAGTGGTCAATAAAGACTATGGGTATACGTCCGATAGACTGAATAATTCTCTCTATATATTCTTCCACTTCATCCAGTGTTGTATCCATTCTTCCTTCCATTGTCCACATATTCTTCGCAGTGGAGGCGTAGTACTGATTAGCTTGGGTTAACTGTTCAATGGGTACCTTCCCGGTCAAAATATCTCTTGGTGACATTTTAAGATGCCGAGCCATGCTCCGTGCCCATAATTCAAATCCAGTCATGTCCCACGATACATAAACAACAGGCTCAGAAGTCTTAGCAATTTGATCTGCAATTTGCCTAAGGAGCATTGACTTACCGCTTGATACAAGTCCCGTAATGAGGTAGAATCCCGTTCGCAGTCCTCCTACCAGCAGCTCATCAAGGGAGTCAAATCCTGTAGAAATCCCTTGTACATCACCGTTATGTCTTTTTTGGTATTCTTCGAAGAACACCACCAGATTCCTCATATCCGGAGATACAGGTGCCTTCTCACTTTCTTCCACCGTTTCTTGCAACAGCTGATGAAAAGATTCCCTTGGATTCTTTACTTTCGTAAAGAAATAGTTTATATCACGTAAGCCCTCCGGTAGGTAGACTGTGTAGACATCCGTTGCAGATTCTGTTAATAACGAGGAAATCCGATTGCTCTCCCTTCGACCTGACTCATCGTTTGGATAACAAATAAAAACACGCTTTCCTTTTAGCTTTTGCGCATGGCTCTCCTTAAAGCTTGCATAGTCATTCACACAGATGGCGGGTAACTCCTCTTGCTCTAAAGAAAGTACATCGAACACGTTACGGCATAAAAGAATATCATCCGACTGTTCAATCATCTCTTCATTAAAAAAAATATCTCCTCGACCTACGAAAGTTTTGTATTTTGGCTTCTCATCATAGATGGATCTGCCCATCAGATCAACTAATTGCCCTTTTTCATCTCTGATTGGAAAGACAAGACAATTGGTAAAATACCCGCTTGTTTTCCCTCTATGCGAGGTGAATCCTATGCGATGAGGTTCAAACCCGAGTTCAAACCGTTCTACTGTAGTTTCTTGAATTCCTCTCTTCTTCAGGTAGTCTAGTGCTTCTTGGTTTAAGTTGTTACGGTAATAACCATGCAATTTTTCCAAGTCCTCGCTAGATACCCTCCTTGGAAGAATGGAAGTATAATCATCCTTGTTGTTTTCCATCATTACACTCTCCCGCGTTCTATTTCTTTACCTTTTTCTTTGAGTTCTATGACATAATAAGGAAAATAGATTGCTCGTTCAAAAGGAGGAACATTCTAAGATGTCAAAGCGTATCCTGTTTATATTCGCTCACCCTGATGCCTTTGCTACTGGAGCAACCATAGCGAAGTATGCAAGTGCTGGGGTGGAGATCCACCTGTTTTGTGCAACAAGAGGAGAGGCCGGTAAAACAGGTAATCCCGCGCAATGCCTCCCAGAGGAATTAGCGGATGTGCGGGAACAGGAGCTGCACAGAGCAGCTAAACAACTAGGGATTGAGCACCTGTATGTGCTCCGTTACCCAGATGGTAGGTTAGATCAAATACCGCCCGTGGAACTAAGTGAAGAGATCCTTAAGTATATGGACAAAATACGCCCCCATGTAGCAATTACGTTCCCCCCGCATGGCATATCGGGCCATAAAGACCACAAGGCTATCCAACAAGCTTCCTGGATGGCAACTGTATCTGACCAAAATAAATGGTTAGACAAATTATATTACATTACAATACCTGAATCGATAGCAGCTCATCATACACGCCGAATATTCTATGATGCAGATGAGCTGATTACGACCATGATCGACGCTCCTGAAACCAGAGAGCAAATAGCAGAAGCACTCTTAGAACATAAAACTCAAAACATGTCCATCGAATCAGTCTACCCTGGTTTGTATCAAGGAGATTACTCCCGTATTAGGACTAAGAACTATTACATCTTAGCATGGCATCGAAGTGGCTTAACCCCCCATTTTCCTGAACAGGATTTATTTGAGGGGATTTAAGACCAAACTACAGGGCCAAAAAAGACGCGTATATAATTACGCGTCTTTTTCCACATTAAGTAAGAATTGATTA
The DNA here is from genome assembly GCF_004123195.1 of Ammoniphilus sp. CFH 90114. Taxonomy (NCBI): domain Bacteria; kingdom Bacillati; phylum Bacillota; class Bacilli; order Caryophanales; family Paenibacillaceae; genus Ammoniphilus; species Ammoniphilus sp. CFH 90114. The sequence continues at coordinate 452,583 of NZ_SDLI01000002.1, read as the reverse complement.
TTTAAAATGCTCACATAATACCTGAATCGCATTTTCTGGGACCAACGTTTTGCCATACTCGGCTAGTACATACTTCGTTACTGTAGAAGCCTCACCGTATTCTGAGAGAAGAGCAATAATGATATGGTAGAGTTGTTGGTTTTCCATATCAATATCATCGAGTACGAGATAGTAACGATTGTTATAACTATAGACTTTGCCTCCTTCTGATAGAACAGAAAGTGTTCTATGGCAAGCCTCTAGTAAATGCTCAAAATCGTGGAAATAGAATATAATATCCTCACTCTCTTCGAGTGTAACTTCCATTTCATATATATCGTCATCATCATAATCTGCATCATCTTCCGTTGATGCTTGGCTTCTTCCTCTTGTTACAATTACTACCATACCTTGTGCAGGCAAAGCGAAAACTTCAACAGCCACGGGTCCCATGACTTCAAATCCCAATTCCTGATAGGCATGCTCCATCATGTCATTGAACAAATCGTGGACCTTCGGGATATCACGCCAGATGTCTTCTTTTTCTATTCCTCTTTCGTGCAAATCATCGAACGTTAAGAAAATCCTTATCTTATCCTGACTTAGGCGCTCAACACGCATTCACGACCCTCCCTTGCCAATCCGGTAGTACTATAGGTTATGAAGTAAGGCTTTTTCATGTTCTGGATACCTATCTATTAATTTGTTTTATGATACCATGTACAGGGTAGATGAAACAACCAAAAATCTGTTGTTACACTCCTTACAAAGCACCTCTGCTTCATACCACTAATTTGTGAGCATTACCATTGTATGCGCTATATCCTTCATTTTGACCTATTTCCTGCAGTTCTAATTTAAAAGCTTGTATATTATGATAAAGTAAAAGATTGAAGGAGATGCCTTTGATGAAAAAATCAAATCGTTTGGCATGCCTCATATGGCTTTTATGTATGGTATTCGTTATTTCTTGCTCTACTAATACCCAAGTCCCGGTCGAACCACCTGTTAAAACACCAATCCAAACTCAGCCAACAGCCCCTGTTGCCAGCACCCCAGTAGAAGAAACTGAGCCTTCCGACGTATCAGAAGAACCACTTGAACCGGCTCAAGATCCGGAGGCAAAAGCCAAATATCATGTCGATACGAAGCACTTTATGATCCATTCTTCCGAAGAAAGTAATAATCAAAAGATTGCCCTCCTCACCTTTGACGATGGTCCTAAGGGGCAAGTCACTATGAAGATCCTGGATACTTTAGATAAATATAACGCCAAATCGATCTGGTTTGTTAATGGTTTTAATTACGGATGGGATTACAAACCAAGCCCACAAAAAGAGCAACAATTCAATTCTCTTATTCAAGAAATCCATAATCGGGGGCATATCGTAGCGAATCATACTTGGGAGCACGGCAACTTAAGGAAACAATCTCCGGAAAAACAGCGAAAAGAAATTACCTCTATGAATGAACTACTTGAAAACATTACGGGGGAAAAGCCTCGATACTTTAGACCACCGTTCGGTGCCTATAGTGATATACAAAAGCAAGTGATGAAAGAAGAAAATATGCAATGGATGAACTGGTCAGTCGGTTCTCTAGATTGGGAGTACAAAGACCCTGAGAAAGTGGTAGATCAAGTCCTATCGAATATGCATAATGGAGCGAATATCCTCATGCATGATTTCCCTGTTACAGCAGAAGCGTTAGACCCGCTGTTAAAAGAGTTAACAGAGCAAGGTTATCATTTTGTATTGCCTACTGAAGTAAGAATTGATTAAGTTACTTCATTTGTAGAGGGTGACCCTAAGGTCACCCTCTGTGTGTTCGTCTATGGCTGAAGTTCGCGCATCGCTGTTTTCAATCTCTTATTTCTACGCACTGTAGTAATCCAACGAAACAGATCATAAAAAGTAATCAATCCAAAAAGAATGAGTGCCGGCAATAAATGTTTACTCAAAATAGCTAGAACAACGCAAAAATTGACGAATAAAAGCAAACTACTAGCAAGCCGTTGTTTCATATACCTATTTACTCCTGAGAAGACGATTTGCATGGAGTATAATGTGGTATAACGAACAAGGAGACACGCTGACATAAAACAAACAAAAGCCACAAGCAAATGTAACGGCTTAAACAATAACAAAGCAACCCATTCTGATCCCTGATTAATAAGTGGACTCATCTTTGGAAAAGCCTTCTCTGACACTAAAACAAGCCCCCAAGCAAGGAACAAAAGAAAGAGGTGCAGAAGAAACAAAGTGATCCCCCCTCATTCCATCATATAAGGAACAAGGACAGGATATGCTAAAAGGCACTATCTTTTAACCACTTCAAAATTTTCCGTTATTAATAGCCAGTTTTGTGGAAACGGCAAACCTAATTTCCAGTAGCTAACGCCTCGAAGCCCAAGTTCTTTCACCAAGTTGAATTTCGCTTGTATGGAACGAGCATCTTCAAACCAAACCTTGTGTTGTTTTCCTTCTGCGTCCCAATAGTCAAAGTGTGGAGCTTGAGCTCGATAATCATACATAATGGCCACGTTTTGCCTACGGGCGAGATCAATGGCCGCCTGAGGGCTTAGAGCTCTAGCATAAGGTCCCCCAGCTACGTAGGGTAATGTCCAATCATATCCATAAAGATTTTGCCCCATCATTACCTTATTCGCAGGCATCACGCTAATCGCATATTCTAAGACTTGGCGTACAGGACCAATGGGAGACACAGGCATAGGTGGGCCTCCACTATATCCCCATTCATAGGTCATGATGACAACGAAATCCACGATTTGACCATGGGCTGCATAATCATGGGCTGTATACCAAGCCCCCGTTTGTTCCCCACTCGTTTTAGGGGCAAGGGCTGTTGAAATAAGAAATCCCTCTGCACGAATTCGAGCTGCAGCCTTTCGGAGAAAACGATTATAGGCTTCCCTGTCTTCTTCTCTCAAAAATTCTAAATCAAAGTGGATATCCCGAAACCCACGCTGCTTAGCTGTAGTTATAATATTGTTCAGTAGCCGATTCTGGATTTCCTCATTATTTAAAATAATGGCACCTAGCTCGGAGCTGAATTGGTCATTCTCTAAGTTCGTAACCACCATCATAAGTGTGACATTCTGACTAGCAGCAATACTTGGGAATTGATTAAGTAAGGGGGGCCGTAAAGTTCCATCTCGATTGATTTGATAACTAAATGGAGCAAGGTAGGTTAAATACGGTGCGGCATCTCTTGCTGCTTGTTCTAACCCGGGAGCAACTTCGGTTCCCCTTGGCTCCACATATGCATTAATCTCCGCTCGGTATTTCGCTCTTGGTGGAATATAGAGCCGCAGACCAACAGGCAAGGGCCTATTTAACGGAATACGATTAATCCGCGCAAGTGTTCGAGCACTTGTCCCGAATCTTCTTCCCAATTCAAACAAGGTATCCCCGGCACGAACCCAGTAGTACATTCCCGTTATAGGAATGACTAGCGTTTGGCCGACAACTAACGAACTTTGCATATTGATTTGATTTACTTGGGCTATCGTATTTACTGGCACGCCATAGGCCTGTGAAATTCCATACAGTGTGTTTCCTGGTTGGACGACATGAATCTGCAACGTTCTCCCCCCTTAAACCTTTTATGTGTATATGTATTCTCGTCAAGAATGTCCTATACATGACATAAGTAAAAAAGCGATGACATCATGATGTCATCGCCACAAAACTTATAAATAAGGATTAAGATGCTTCTCTTTTAACTTTCTCCAGCGTCTCTCTACTTCTTGACGGAAGGTATCTAACATATCCGCATATTCAGGTTTAGTTAGGTGCTTCGTCTTCCCCATCGAGTTCACCCATTCATAAACATCTACCCGCTTCCCTTTCTCTTCTGGATCGTAGGTGATATTCGTTACCCCATTCTCGATTTCATAAAGTGGGAAGAAGCAAGTATTAACGGCCGTTCCAACGATAGATTCCCCGAGTTCATCTGGAGACTTCCAGTTAAGAGGACAAGCAATAAGGATCTTACCGTATACCGTTCCCACATTTTGCGCGTACCATTGGGCTTTCGCTGCTTTTTTCAATAAGTCTTGTGGGTAGGCTTCCGTACCTGTAAAGGCATAAGAAATATTAGTAGAAGCCATAATTTGAACAGTATCCTTATGGTGGAAAGCCTTACCACCTTGGTACTTCCCAACATTAGAAGTGGTCGTCATATGACCTAAAGGAGTGGAATAGGACAACTGACTTCCGGTATTCATGTATCCCTCATTATCATACTCAAGAATGATCATCTTATGGTTACGTAGTGCGGCACCAATGGCAGGTCCCATACCGATATCCATACCACCGTCTCCAGTCACCATGACAAACGTAAAGTCATCTTGCACCTCAATTTCCCCACGTCGCTTTAGCTCATGGAAAGCTTCAACGACACCGGATAGCGTGGCGCCTCCATTTTGGAATAGGTTATGGATATACGTCTGCTTATGAGAACTATACGGGTAACCTGTAGTAACAACCATCGCACATCCCGTTTGGAATAGAACGACAATATCCCCTTCGATTCCTTTAAAGAACATTTCTAATCCCGGGAAGATTCCGCATCCAGGACACGCTCCGTGACCAGGGGCGATTCGCTTCGGTTTCCCTGTCAAGCTGCGAAGAGGGGGAATCTTCACATCTAACTTTCCAGTTTCCTCATTCTTCGTTACCTTAATTAATCCTGTTTTATAGGCATCGCCATAAAGAGGCTCAAGTACACGCTTTGGTGATAATTCCGCTTTACCCGGGGTGTGACCGTAGTAGTCAAACGCCTTCTCAATGTATCCTTTTTCAATTGCATCTAATCCCAATTGGAAGAAGTTCTCTGCATCATCAGAATAGAAGTCCTTACCCCCAACCCCGAATACCCGGCTGATCACCATAGCAGGATTACGGTCACTCTGTAGAGCTGACTTGATTTCGTGTGTAATATTCGCTCCATGACCGCCGTAGGAATCTGCACGCTCACCAACCACTAACGCCTTCACATTCTTTAGGGCTTCTTGGATCTCCTTCACTGGGAACGGACGAATGATATTCGGACTAATCACTCCCGCCTTGATTCCTTTAGCACGGAGCTTATCGACAACATCCTTAGCCGTTTCTGAAGCAGAGTTAATGAGGAACACCGCTACTTCTGCATCTTCCATCTGGTAAAGATCTAAGATCGGGTACTCGCGTCCAGATAGCTCATAGTACTCTTTAGAAATTTGCTTAAATACGTCATAGGCACGGTACATCGCTTCGGATTGTTGATAATTATTATTAATGAGGTCAGGATCGTTCATATAAGGTCCAACCGTAATCGGATTCGCTGGATCTAATGCGAAGTTGTAGTTCTTCGGTTGTGGACCAACGAAGTCTTGAACCACCTTACGATCTTCGAAGTATTGTACTCTACGCTTCTGATGAGATGTAAAGAACCCATCATAAGCAACTAGCACCGGAAGGCGAACATCGTGATGCTCTGCTAGCTTCAAAGCCATAATATTCATATCGTAAACAGCCTGTGGTGTTCTAGCTAACAAGATAGGCCATCCGATATTGAAACCATAGTATAAGTCTGAGTGGTCTCCACGTATGTCCAACGGTCCACTGATGGCACGAGTAGCCAAGTTCATAACCATAGGAAAGCGAGTTCCCGATTGTACTGGCAACTGCTCGAGCATATACAAGAATCCATTGGCGGATGTGGCATTAAAGACACGTGCTCCTGCCGCAGCCGCCCCATAACAGGAACCTGCTGAACCATGTTCACCATCAGTAGGAATAAGTACAATGTCATGCTGGCCTTTCGCCTTCATTGCATCTAAGAACTGAGCTACTTCAGTAGACGGAGTGATTGGGAAATACCCCATGATATGATAGTTAATCTGAGCTGCTGCCATAGCCGCCATTTCGTTACCCGATTCAAACACGAGCTTCTGTGCAGGTTTACTCTGGTTTAGCGCTGCTTTTTCCTTTTCATAATCGATTGCCATAATACGTACCCCCCTTATTATTGAGCCATCACGAACTTATGCGGAATGCGATGATCCTCAGCGTAGCCAACTTCTTCACGTTTATCTGTTAATGCTTCTACCGGACAGGCCTGAACACACTTGAGGCAGCCCTTGCAATATTGATAGTCAATTCCTTGCAGGAACATCTGTGGACGACCCTTCTTATCCGGGCGCTCTTCCCATACGAAACAGAAGTCCGGACAAACGGTATCACAGGCCGCGCAATGGATGCACTTGTCATCATGATATTCTGGTAAGAATCCTTGTCTAGAACCACTTAAGTCCTTCAGGATGCTGTTCCCAGGGTTTACGATTACCCCACCAATAGGCTGTGTTTCGTAACCTAGAATAGGTTCAGGTCGAACAAAGGAACGAGCTTCTGCGTCAGCAGGTGCTTCATAAGTCTTAAACTGAACTTCCTCATATCCTCTATCAAAAGTTCGGATATTCGGCTCAACTAAATGAGGATATTTCTTTTCAAAGGTCTTACGAATGATATTCTTCATCGCTTCTGGATCTAAGAAGTCACAGACACGGAATAGAGCCCCTAACATAGCTGTATTTACCTTGGTCTTCTCTTCAACGGCAATGCTTAAAGCATCAACTATGGCAAGTGTTCCATACTCCAACTTCAGATCCTTGCGAACTTCATCAACCCCTCTAGTTGTATTAACTAGAACGATACTGTCTGGATAAACACCACTACATACATCTACTGTTTTATATAAAGCTTCATGAAAAATCCCAACAACATGCGGCTGTTCGATCGGGCTATGTGCACGAACTTCAACGTCAGGCTCACAGAAACGGACAAATGCTTTAACAGGTGAACCCTTCTTCTCGGAACCGTAGGATGAAAAGTTCATTCCGTTGTAACCGAGCCCCATAACCCCTGCTTCGGCTAACATCTTCCCTGCTAAATTGGCTCCTAAACCTCCAATAGATTCTAAGCGTATCTCAAAAAATCCTAACTCATTTTTCTTTGGTAACATTGCGTTCCCTCCCCCAAGGCAGTTTTCACTATAAACACAGTAATAAACTATTTTATATTATCATTATTCAGTATTTTCACTAACCAGATTATAACAGACGACAATATTAATAGCAACAGTCAATCATTCGACATTTTAAACATGAAGCAGTCGAATTATGTAATCGCTTTAAGTGTTGAATTATCAGTGTTTTGATAATTAGGAGAAATGTGTTTCTGATATGCAACAGGAATAAACCGCGTTATAACACAGAGAGTAACTTGAGTTGGCGACAGTTGTTGGTTTAGTAATTAGTAGAAATAGAAGTTTGAAACTTTATGGATGGTCGTTGTGGGGGGGAGAGGTGGGTTGGGTTTGGGTTGGACTACTTAAAGGCAGGTTAATAGGAAAGTTGACTCGGTATCAGATACTCAGTTGAATTTAGTGGGAACAAAGAGGGGAAGAAAAGCATAAGCGGAAAAATTCCGTCTATTCTCCTAAACTGGATAAAAATGAATGAAATAAGCGGAATTTTTCCTGCTAAATCCGAAAAATAGTACAAAAACAGGGTTATGACTTGAAATAAAGGAAAATTCTCCGCCTATATAGACTATTTTCGTACCTTTTTCAAAAATAAGCGAAAATTCTCCGCCTATTTCAAGCCCCGACCCTCCAACCGTCTAAACCGGTTCAGCGCCCACCAAGATCTGATATCAAGCTTATTGAGCAGGAACCCGAAGATAAGGGAACATAATCACGTTCATATCGACCTTCATCTATCCCCTATGCAGGGACTCGGCATCCAATACTCTGTACTGATAGCCTTGCTCCACCAAAAACATCTGTCGTTTTCGTGCCCACTCTTCTTCCTTTGTTCCTTTCGAAACCAGAGTATAAAAGTAGGCGGTATTTTCTTCTTTAGGTCGTAAGACTCGACCAAGCCGCTGAGCCTCTTCTTGCCGGGATCCAAAGGTTCCAGAAATCTGAATCGCGACGTTAGCGTCAGGTAGATCGACGGCAAAGTTAGCTACTTTTGAGACAATGAGCCGCTTCAGTTCACTTCTCCGAAACTTTGCATAGAGCCTGTCTCTTTCCTCCTGTGGAGTCTTTCCCGTAATGACCGGAATCTTTAATTCTTTAGACAGCTCCTCTAACTGATCAACATATTGTCCAATAATAAGGACTTGATCCCTTTCGTGCTGATCAATTATCTGCTGGACAACCCGCTTTTTTTCAGGGTTTTCTGCAGCGACTCTCGATTTTTGCCTTGTACTTGCATAGATGTATTCTTCACGAAGGGAAAAGGACATAGAAATCCGAATTTCTGAACAATTCGCTTCCGCAATCCACCCCTTTTTTTCTAGTTCCTTCCATGGCATGTCATACTTTTTAGGTCCTACTAGGGTAAAAACATCCTCTTCCCTTCCATCCTCTCTAACCAGCGTGGCTGTAAGTCCAAGTCTCCTCTTCGCCTGAATATCCGCCGTGACTCGAAAGACGGGAGCAGGGAGCATATGGACTTCATCATAGATAATGAATCCCCAATTACGCTGACTAAATAAATCAATATGAGTAAAGTCTGCCTCACGACCCGTGCGGTAAGTTAACATCTGATAGGTGGATACCGTTACTGGTTTCACTTCTTTCTGATTTCCAGAATACTCTCCTACTTGGTCTTCAGTTAAATCCGTCTTAGCTAGAATCTCTTGAATCCATTGCCTAACAGAAGTTACATTCGTTGTTAAGATCAGGGTTTCCATCCCCGTTTTTACCATAGCAGCAATGCCAATTACTGTTTTTCCTGCTCCACAAGGAAGAACGAGGACACCACTCCCTCCAAATTCCGATCCACCAGCATAATAGGACTCGACAGCTTGACTTTGGTAGTCTCTTAGGTCTGCTTTGAACGATAAGGTCAATGATGCACCTTGAATATACCCTGCAATATCTTGAACGGGATAGCCGAGCCGAATTAACTCCTGTTTGAGAATTCCTCGTGCATAAGAAGCAACTTCTACACTGTAATCGGTTCTTTCTTCTCCTAGAAGGGAACACAAATCCCGGAAACGAAGGAGCTCCGTCAACAAAAGTGGATCTGGAGAAGTAAGAAATAACCTCTCATCCAACCGCTCTAGTTTTAGCATCCCATACCGTGAAGCATAGTCTTGGATCTCGTCCAGCAAACGTTCAGGAACACCATATTTAGCGAATTGAATTAAGGCAGAACACATCTGCACAGGGGTAACACCTGCTGCAGCAGCATTCCATATTGATAAAGAAGTAATTCGATAAGTATGGATAAATTCCGGACTCTTTATCAGCTCACAAAATGGTGAAATTGCATCTCTGGCCTGTTCATATAGGGGATTTTGAACTTCTAATAATAGACTCCTATCACTTTGAACGATTAATGGATTTTCTAACTTAACTTCCATATTACATATTCTCCCTGTGTTGAATGAATTTTTCATTTAAGGATAGCATACCCATAAAGGGGGTCTAAAAACATGGACCATGATCACTCCTTCATAACCAGGTTCCTAAAACGCAAGAAAGAGCAAAAAAGTAACGAGGATATTGATTATTTGCTCGAAATGGCTGTTGACATGGAGTTCCCACAAGTTGCTGAAGACCATACTAAAAATGAGGAAAAAGATTAGAGTCTTGCTAGGCACTTTAGCAAGACTCTAATCTTTATTTGATTCTATTTTTCAACTCTTCAATTGAGTTTGCCACCTTAGCTGCTATTTCTTCATAGTCTGTTAAACCTTCTAATGACACAGGAGGACCAAATACCACCCCAGCTGAAGACCTCCAGCCACCTTTTACGCCATATATATAGGTTGGGATTACAGGCGCTTTACTTCTATCCACGATAAATCCGATTCCCTTTTTCGGTTCTTGCATCTCCCCACTCTTGGAGCGAGTTCCTTCGATAAAGATAGAGAATATGTTACCGTCCTTTATCAGTTTTAACGTATGCTTTAAAGATTTTAGATCTGCACTTCCTCGTTTTACAGGAAAAGATCCCATTTCTGTTATCAACCAGGCAAAGAAACGCTTTTTAAACAATTCTTCCTTTGCCATAATATACATTTTTCTTGGGGTATGAACTCCAACCATCAGAGAATCGTAATTACTCTGGTGGTTCATAGCTAGAATACAACCCTCCTTAGGAATAAACTCCAATCCTTCTATCTTTATCTTGAACCGCAAGTGAAGCCAAGTGCGTACTAAAAATCGAACTATTTGATAAACCATAACGTCTTCCTTTCTTTACCAATCAAATTTTAACGCAATTGTACCAAACATTCCTACCCTCTCCTCAGACACCTGACAAGCGAGTTGATGAAAGTACATCTGACTCTCAATCCATTCATTACCCTGTGCTGCCACACGCTGATAAGTACCATCGGACAGCAACTCTCTTGATTTTACATTATCTCGTAGAGAAATCGGTTAGAATTTCTATTCCCACCATTCTGGAAGTAGTAGATTCGGCTGTGTTCTAAGAAGCGACCAATAATACTATAAACGCGTATATTCTCACTGACTCCTGGAATCCCTGGGCGTAAACAGCATATTCCTCGAACGATCAAATCAACCTTTACCCCAGCTTGAGAAGCCCGGAACAGAAAAGATTCGTCTCTCCTATAAGGTCCTGCGGAGGCTAGGAATTGCATGGATGATGTGATAAATGTTCATAACCTGGTAAAGAAGCGAAGCGCATATAAAAGGTAGCATCTAATGGGCCAGAGATAGAATAAATATCACCCTCTTCAATTTCTAAACACTCCTTAAGAAACTCCCTTACTACTTCACTTGTCTGCGTATCTAATTCAAGTCGAACTGCCTCACCACGCTGACGTTTCTTAATTTCCTTTTCAATAGTTAGAGCTGGATAGATTCAATCATAGACCGGTCCTCTTATCTTGGGTTTTGTCTTTCAATTCAAAGGTGATACCAAAGGTCTTTGTAAATTTCTTTATTTGATCAGCTACAATGGAGTACATCCATTCATCCTCCATAATTGGGTCGTGCAGTTCAACAAAGATCTTATTCTTTCCAATACTCATTTTAATCTCTGAAACCTGATTAGTCATCATCCGGTCCATGGCCCGTGCTAACAAAAGGACTGAACCTAATACTTGGGCTTTATGAATATTTTCCTTGTCAACAAGATCTGTATGCTGTTCAGCCAACTTTCGGACTTGTTTGTTGTTCTTATACGAAGCAATTAAACCTATTGTTAATCGTTCATTATGGCTAACTCCCATTAAGAGGACGTTCTGTATGAGGTAAAAGGTATGTTTAGTTGATTCGATAATATTAATGGACCGTCCAATATCAAATAAGCAAGCTGCTGCCTTTAGCAGAGTGCGATCTCTCTCACCGAAGGGATGCAGCTTCAACTGACGAAGTTGATCAAAAATTTGGGTTGCCAGATGAGAGACATGGAACGCATGAGGTATGTTCACCCTGTACCGTTTCATAAATTGGTGGGTACTAAAATCAAGGACGTCGGGTATAATTAGATTCTCTTGACCATGCAGCAACTCATACAAAATTCCATCACGAAGACCTTTATTACTTGTTATAAGCTGATCTGACTGAGTCCCATCCATTACCTGCTTAAAAACACATAGACCAGAAATAACAATATCTGCTCGGTCTTTAGAAAGTCCGTCCACTTGCTTACGCTGCTCTAAGGAAAAGCTGCTTAAGGCTCTCAACATTTCCTCTAACTCCTGTTTATCCATCGGATAATTGTGAAGGCTCGATAAGGAATATTGATTTTTCCTCTGGTCCATCCTCGCCAAGTTCCTAGCTGTCCCACCCATAATGACAACAGGACACTTCAGATTCTTCAGCCAAGGTTGAGTGCTCAACTCAACGGTTAAAAACATGCTTAAGCGACTCAACTCTTCTTGTGTTGGTGGGTCACTCTTAAGAAAGCGCTGAGTTAACGTAACAGCACCGAAGGGGAAGCTATGGGTGGACTCTAACTTACGATCCTTAAAATAAGTCACTTCGGTCGATCCCCCACCGATATCTACTGTAACAGCTTCTCTAAGATCCATGCTGTTCACAATTGCCAAGTAACCGTAGTACGCTTCCTCCTCCCCAGTTAAGACACGGAAGAGAATGCCTGTTTGTTCGTGAATGTAACGGATTACCTCTTCCCTATTACTCGCGTGTCTGATTGCTGCGGTTGCTACCCCAAGTACTTTCGTAATGCCCTTCACATCACAAAGCTGCTTATATCTTCTTAGGCAAGCAATAGTCTTCATGATGCCTTCGTTATCTACTTCTTTTTTCTCATTAATGTGAGCACTCAATCGGAGGACCGATTTAATATTGTCAAGCTCTTGTACCGTGCCGGTATCATCTTGTCCATATAAAACTAACCTAACCGAGTTAGAACCTAGATCAATAATGGCGAACTTCTCCATATCACATTTCCCTACTTTTTCTTAATTCTTTCTCTCCTACTTAAGAGGAGGAAATGGAATTTCAATATATGTTCCGGATACTAAGTCTGAAGGACGACTTAATTTATTATGGCGGGACAGAAAATCGGCATGCTTCCCGCTTGCATAATACTTAATTGATATTCTATAGAGTGTCTCGCCTACCTCCACCTTATGTTTCACCATTCGGTCATAAGTGGGAGCCGGTGGTGAGGGCTGTTGAACATTTTCTGAAGAAGCAGGACTTGACTCCCTTTGTTCTGGTGTCGGGCTTACTTCCACTGCCTCCTCCTGGGCTGCAGAAGGAGCGGGCTCTGTCGTCAGGCCAGGATTTACTTCCACACCTGTAAATACCTCCTCCTTCTTAGATGCTCCCGTGCTTTCCTCAACCGGTGCGGAAGGCGCAGTAGCTCTAGTTGTATGATCAACGCTCCCTATCCCTGCAAACCATAAGACTGCTCCGCCTCCCAACAAGGATATCATGATAAAGGACATCAAACCGATTCGTTTACTAGAAGCAGAACCCTTCCTTTTTCGACCATGTATTGCACTTCGAGGTGGCATCTCCTCACCATCTTCCTCCATGGGGTTCTCTGCTACTAGTTTGCCTAGATCTTGTACTTCTTCTACTATTACAAGCTCTTGTTCAAGCTCTTGTTTATCATCTGAATGATTGGCGGCATGTCTTCTTCTTAATTCCATTCCTTTTTCTCCCCACTATTATAACATTCTCTTCATTACATCAAATCGGATAAAGTAAGCTAAAACCAAATCAACGACAAAATGCGTGAGCATAGGGGCAATAATTGTCCCGGTCAGCTCATATAACCAGCCTAATGCCATGCTTACGAAGAAAACTGTGGTGAACATCACCCATTTTGCTAAATAACGAATATGTATTATCGCGAACACAACACTTGTCCACCAAAGTCCAATTTGATTTTGAAGGATCAGTCGAAATAAAAATTCTTCACAAAATGCAACAACGGCCACTATGATAACAATATGCCATAATGAACGATCACAGAATAACAGCTCATTAATCCCTCCATCGTCAAAGTAAGAAGGAGGTAATAAATAGACGAGCAAGACTTCAATTAATAGAATAAGGATACCAAGGGATAAGGCCCAGCCCACAATGAAGAGCCAGCCTTTCCCTTGGGTAAAGAATGAGGCAAGAGGTATACCATGCCTAAAATAGATAAAATAATAGCTAATAACCCCGATCACAAGCGTAATGATCTGAGTCAGATACAGATTAAGAAGAAGAAGTCGGTCGTCCATCTGTTGTATTCTTGGGTCCATATGAAATTCATCCTCTTCTCCATGACATTCGTGGACTTTTTTAGGAAACTTCTTCCTCATTGTACCATATCCGACAAGTTTCTTGTTTAACATATAACAAACCAGAACAAACAAAAAAAATATTTTATCCAACTTCTTGATATTTTTCTGCGTTATGACTACAATGTATATTGAAAACGGACAAAACACAGCCTATAGTGATGGATATAGAACCAATCTTTCTATATCTTTCAGATCACTGTAACATTTGAGGAGGTCTTTAGAAATGGCTAAGTACACTTACGTGGATAAGGAAACCTGTATTGCTTGTGGAGCATGTGGCGCGACTGCTCCAGACATTTATGACTACGACGATGAAGGAATCGCTTACGTTACACTTGACGATAACCACGGTGTTGCAGAGATTCCTGACATCCTTTGGGATGACATGAACGATGCTGCTGAAGGATGCCCAACTGATTCCATTAAGATTGCAGACGAGCCTTTCAATAAGTAGTTCTTTGAAAAACTTGGCCTTTTGGCCAAGTTTTTCTTATTTTTTATGAAGAAACAACGTATAATACCTTTTTGTCTTGACCTCCAGGATTCCCTATAATAAAAGCTTCCATAACAACCAAGCACACATTCCTCCGACCAGAGAACTCACGCTATTAACCATGTTGTTATTACACCAACGGTATCCACGTATTTGGTGAGTTCGTTGATTACAATGATGCGTCTTTTCCGTCTCACGATAACACTTCGTACATTTATACATTCTCTGTAAGCTTGCTCCAAGTAAGCTGTCTACCAATGAGCCAAGCAACCCGCTTATTCCTCCAATGATGATCAAGTCCCAATCTAATACTCCTGCTTCAACGTACAAGAACAGCACAGCACAGGCACCAATAAACAGTCCACCCAATAATGAACTCAACGTACCAAAAATGCTAATCCCGCCTGATTCTCCAGGTTGTAGCGATTTCCCATTTAATATATGCCTAGGAGACTTTTTCGATAGAACTCCTAGTTCTGTTCCCCATGTATCTGCATTTACCGTTGCCATAATACCTAGATAAAACACCATATAAGGAGTAGGATCAGAAGTGAAAAATGAATAGATGACGAGCAGGGCACCTAACCCCCCGTTAGCCATGACCTGGGTGGCGTCCCTTTGCCCTGTTTTTTCGTACAACTCCTCTACCTGATGTTTATTAGCCTTCTTATAATGAGACAGGATACTTGATGAAGCAAAAAAGGCGAGTAAAAGTCCATACCAATACAAGGAGCCCATTGAAAAAACGATCGTACCTACAATAATAGAAGCCACCATTCCATCAAAAGATAAGGATTTTTTATGAAATGAATAGTAAGAAACCAACAAACTACATATAAATCCTAGTGCGATTTTCATTTCCCTTTTTGGAGCATGGGATAAATCTCTGCCATGCCACCCTCCACATTGATCACCCTACTCAAGCCATTTTCAAACAAGTAGTTCATTACATGCCAGCTCCTTACACCATGAGCGCAAACTAGATAGATATCCTTATCAGATGGAAATTCAGACCACTTAGATGGTACAATATTCATCGGTACTAAAACAGCTTGATCTAAGTGATACTGCTCCCATTCATAAGGCTCACGCACATCTATAATATACGAGTTATCCAACTCCCCTTTTGTTAATCGTTCTACGAAATCATAAGCACTGATGTGTTGATTTTGCATGACCGTACTCCTTTTTAAGCTTTTTCCAGCCTATTTTAACACATTCATCCATGCACATGAAAAATATTTCAGTTTTCTCCCTCTAAATCTTGAATAAATACGAACGATGATGTATATTATTGTATATAACGTTCAGGTTTTGCGTAACATTTTCACTTGACTGCACGTTCTAACCATGTTACATTATTAATCAAATAAAAATGATAACTTTCCGCAAATTAAAAAAACGATGACAAAGAATGTTAAGGGATGGGATCTTCAGAGAGCCGGTGGATGCTGCGAACCGGTGATATCACCCATAACAGAGCGCTTTTGAGTTTCTAGTCTGAACTTCTCTAGTAGGACTAAGACGGTTGCACCGTTATATGCAGTGGTCTATTGACCAGCTAAGGCTGGCATCGCGAGATGTCGGCGAATAAGGGTGGCACCACGGAGCCGGATAACAGCCTCTCCGTCCCTTACTATGACGAACACAAGTCAGGGTAAGGAGGCGAGAGGTTTTTTTATACGCTTTCATTTTGATGAAGCAAGGCTTTTAATCTTAATATATAAAGGGAGTGGAGATGAACATGTTTAAGGTTTTAGTTAGTGATCCATTAAGCGAACAAGGTCTACAGAAATTGTTAGAGGCAACAGATGTTGAAATTACACAACAGACGGGATTGTCTGAGCAAGAATTAATCAAGATCATCCCTGAATACGATGCTTTACTTGTAAGAAGCCAAACGAAGGTTACCCCAGCCATCATTGAGGCAGGTACTCGCCTTCGTGCCATTGGACGAGCAGGTGTAGGTGTTGATAACATCAATATTCCTGCAGCAACTAATCAAGGGGTTGTGGTAATCAACGCTCCAGATGGTAATACGATTTCTACAGCAGAGCATAGCTTCGCTATGATCATGGCTTTAGCTCGCCGTATCCCTCATGCCTATTATTCGATGATGCGAGGCGAATGGGATCGTAAAACTTTCGTAGGTGTCGAGTTAAATGGAAAAACTTTAGGGGTCGTAGGACTAGGGAGAATTGGGGCTGAGGTTGCGAAACGAGCCAAAGCATTCAACATGAAAGTCGTCGCTTATGATCCATTCTTAACAGAGGACCGTGCGAAGAAACTAGGCGTTACACCCGCAACCATCGATGAGCTGGTTAGTGTTGCCGACTTCATTACCGTGCACACTCCGTTAACAAAAGAAACAAAATATCTAATTAATCAAGATCGATTCGCGAAGATGAAGGACGGTGTCCGCATTGTAAACTGTGCACGCGGAGGAATCATTGAAGAAAAAGCCCTCTATGAAGCAATTGTTAGCGGTAAGGTTGCAGGCGCTGCACTAGACGTATTTGAAGTAGAACCACCAGTTGAAAATCCACTTCTGACGCTTCCACAGGTCATCGTAACGCCTCATTTAGGAGCTTCTACAGTAGAAGCTCAAGAGAACGTAGCGATTGACGTGTCTGAAGAGATTCTACACGTTCTTCGCAATGAGCCATTCAAGAACGCAGTTAATCTTCCATCTGTCCCAGCTGAGGTGATGGAGAAGCTCGAGCCTTACTTCTTGCTTGGAGAGAAGCTTGGTCATTTTGTAGCACAAACGGCAGTTGGCGGCTTGCAAGAGATTACTGTCACCTACTCTGGTGAACTTACTCAAGTTGATACCGCTGCCCTTACGCGTACGGTTCTTAAAGGGGTATTGTCCTACCACTTAGGTGAAGGGGTTAACTACGTTAACGCACCTCACTTAGCTCAGTCTCGTGAAATTGCTGTTGTTGAGCAAAAGTCTTCCGCTAATAAAGGTTTCACTAATCTCTTAACCGTAACGTTGAAGACAAATCAAGAACAGAAGAAGGTAGCTGGTACCTTACTTAACGGGTATGGGGCCCGAATCGTGAAGGTAGATGACTATTCTGTCGATATTCAACCACAAGGACATCTACTCCTTATCCACCATACCGATCGCCCAGGGGCCATTGGTAGAGTGGGAACCATGTTAGGTAACAACGATGTCAATATTGCAACGATGCAAGTAGGACGTCGAGATATTGGTGGAAATGCGATCATGATCTTGACTGTTGACCGACAAGTTTCTCCAGATGTCCTTGACAATCTAGGGGAATTAAGCGAAATCGTGAGTGTAACTGAAATTGAACTTCAATAGGATAAAAGTCAATAAGAAAAAGGGATAGCTTAAGCTATCCCTTTTTTCTTTCCTATTCTAGAAAATCTTTATGACTGTTTATTTCCCCTTGGCATCTATGAGGATACTTAGTTCTTCCCAGTAGGCATCTAAGTCAAGACAGTAGAAATAATCTACTCCATCATGATAAAGATGCTTGATGCACGTCAACATCTTTAACAGCTCCACTCGATCTTCCAGAGTGAAATTCATATTTTGACTCTCAGCTTCGTCCCACACGATTTTAAACTCATCATCAAGGAACTGCTCCTCTCGAGCCTCTACCATCGCATGGTAGAAAGGATATCGCACCGTCCGTACGATCTTTAAAGTGGCTTTTTTCATTCGTCACCCATCCCTTCATATTGTTACAGTATATGAAAGGTACACGAAAAGCGTACTTCACTTCTCTCTTGTTCTATACTATAGAAGTAACTTCTCTCATATCATTTAAAATGTAATCTGCCTCTAACTCCTCAAACTTCGGTCTCGCTTGCACTCCGGTTAATCCGGTCAGCGTTGCTGCAAAACGACACCCCATACTCTTAGCGGCCATATGATCTGCGACAGAGTCGCCCACAATAAGTAATTGATTTCCATCCATAAGAGGGAGTGCAAAGTCCAAACAAGCTTGATTTTCTACGTTTCGACCTAACCATCCTTTGATATAACAGAATGGCTGTGGCTTGGCCAATGGAGCCGCAGATGGATGCTCATTCTCTGCTTGCAGAACATCCGTAGCTGTTATAATGCGATTAGGATCAAAGTAATCCAACAATCCCATCGCCTTAAGTGGAACCAACGTCTCAATGGAAGGTCGGCCTGTTCCAATTCCGAGTATAATTCCCTTTTCTCTAAGTGTTGCGAAAACTTGCGCCATCTCTTTAGGATCAACGATCGGAATTTCATCCTGAAGAAATCCCTTCTTCCCAGGTTGAAAAGTAGGTCTGCCAATATCCTCAGGCACTAAGTCGTCACCAAGATACCATTCCTGAAACGTTTCCTGACATAACTCCCAGAGCTGGCTATTCCGCCCAAAGACTTCTGTTTTTACTCCTAATTTCTGCTCGGTCAGGTCATTCATGTACAGAAGTAATTCCTGCTTCTCAGCACGGCTAGATTTAACATCTTCTATAAACGAACCATAATCAACTTCGAAGTCCTTGACCTTCAACCATGAGGCTAATCGTTGCAGGGACTCCCGAGTAATTTCTTGACTAAACCATTGCTCAATATCAGTTCGACGGTCATCTACCAATATTTCCATCAACCGAATAAGCTGGTGGGCAAATGACAAGTAAACCATGTCCCAGTTCGCGTTAATGCCACGGTTCTTCATGAAATCAAGCACTTGGTCATCGGCAAAAATCATGCTGCGAAGTCTACGGATATCTTCCTCACTTGGCGCGGGATTGAATTCCTCACCAGACAAACCTAAATAATGCGGACTGAATAATAACTCCCAAACAGTGAGTGCCGAAGCATCGAAGTATCTTTCTTCACTTAATAGTACACCATCTACATCAAAAAGCATCATTTTTATCAATTTATGTAAACCCCCATCCCCATAGGAAACTTTAAACGAGCCACACGACTTCGCCCTCTAGTTTGATTATTGAGCAAGTAAAACGGTGAAAAGGGCTGGCATATGCCAGCCTAAACTTGTGCTCTTCCTATTGTAACATAACTTTAATCCCTCGGGATATGAATCGAAAAAGTCGTACCTTCACCTAATTTGCTATGCACGGCAATTTGCCCGCCATGGGCAAGTACAATTTGTTTTACGATGGACAGCCCGAGCCCAGTTCCAGATCTTCCTCTTGTTCTCGCCTTATCCGCTTTATAGAACCTTTCAAAAACGAAAGGAAGATCTGCCTCCGGAATTCCACTCCCGGTGTCACGTACTTCCATATAGAGAGACTGCTCTTTCATTGTCGCAAAGAGTGTTACTTTCCCACCCGCTTCAGTATGTCGTACAGCATTATCAATGAGATTCGTGAACACCTGCTCCATCCGATCCAAATCTAATAAAAACTCGTCGGTATAAGGGAAATCCAGCTCTGACCGTACGCTGATATTTCTTTCTTTTCCAACCACCGTAAATTTACGTACTATTTTATCCAACATAGGAACTAATTGAACAGTTTCTTTATTTAGCTCAATAAAGCCTGCATCCATTCTGCCAAGATCAAGAAGATCATTCACCAGACGACTCATCCGAACCGATTCGTCATGGATAATTTGAGCTAGCTCTTTGGTCTCTTCCGGGTCACCTGCTATGTCGTCTACTATGGCTTCACTATAGCCTTGTAACATGGCTAAAGGCGTTCTAAGCTCATGTGACACATTAGCGACGAAGTCCTTACGAAGCTTATCTAGCTGTCTTTCTTTTGTTACATCTCTCAAAACAGCTACTGCTCCTCTTACTTGGTTACGGTCATACAAAGGAGCCATAATAATAGACAAGGTTCTTCCTTGCACTGTCACGTCTGTGACAGATTCATGTTGCTCTTCCATCACATTGCGACTGAAACTAGATAGAGGATCTGGAATTTTCATTCCAATTAAATTCTCTGCTTCTAGCCACTCCGATAAGGAATGCTCAAAGGCAAGTGCTTTAAACATGGATTCAGCAGGCGGATTAGCAAGGATGATGCGCCCCTCAATATCCACGGTAATCACTCCGTCAATCATACTTCGCAAAACGCTCGAAAGTTGCTCCTTCTCTCTTGATAAAGCATGAATTAAGTCATCAAGCTGTTTGGCCATATGATTGAAGGTTGAGGCCAGATCTCCAATTTCGTCATTGCTGCGAATCTGAATCTCCGTTGTGAAATCACCTTCAGCAAAAGAATCTGCTGCTTTTCGCATCTGTCTGAGCGGCTGTGTAATCCTTGTCGATAAGAAGAAGGCAAATATGGTCGCTAAAAAGATTCCAATGGCTGCAGCGTACAATATATACTTCGTCGTTTCTTTGGTCGTCTCCGTTAATTCTTCTAGAGTCTGATATAAGATAACCGCACCTGTTGGGTGATCCTTAATATTCAGTGGAACGGATACAGCTAATATATCGGCCATATGAATATCATCAGAGCCAGCGCTTCGAACGGGAAAACGATCTCTAACCACAATAACCTCACCCTTCATAGCCTTCAATAATTGCTCGTTCTCTAATAATAGAGCGGGAGGTACGTGTGGTAATGTCTCTTTCTCCACCGCTGGAACGACCTGTTCTACTCCTAATACGATCATATTCATATTGAACGCCTCAATGAGATCCCTTCCAGTATCAACATGTTCAGCATCAGGATGCTCTTCAATGATCGTAGACATCTGAATAGCCAACTTCTTCAGATTATCCGAACTACCCTGATAGTAAAATTGATCCAAAAACTGCACCAATAAAAGGCTCAGCAGGGTGAGCACCACCGCAACTAAGCCTATTATGGTAATCCACAATTTACCGACTACACTATTCCAAACCACTATCTTGGCACCTCAAGCTTATATCCAATACCCCAAACCGTCGTTATCATACCTGCTGCTTCCTCTGAAACCCGGTTTAACTTCTCTCTTAATCGCTTGATATGCGTATCTACCGTACGCAAATCACCAAAGAATTCATAGTGCCATACGTCCTTTAGAAGATCTTCTCTAGAGAAGACTTTGTCAGGATTTTGAGCAAGATATAAGAGAAGTTCATATTCTTTAGGAGTCAAATTCACTTCTTCTCTATCGGCTAATACCTTATGGGCATCATTATCAATCGTTAAATGAGGGAACACGAGAACATTATGGGTTGCTTGGTCTGTTTTCAAGAAAGCCGTTGACGAAGATCTACGCAATAAAGCTTTTACTCGGAAAACAACTTCACGTGGGCTAAACGGCTTGACTACATAATCGTCCGTTCCTGCTTCAAACCCCTGTATCCGGTTGGCCTCTTCCCCTTTTGCTGTCAGCATCATAACAGGTGTTGCCTTTTTTTCACGCAATTTTTGACATACTTCAATCCCGTCCATCCCAGGCATCATCAAGTCAAGCAGGATTAAGGAATACTCATTTTGAATGGCTTTTTCTAGTGCTTCTTCGCCATCAGCGGCCTCATCAATTTCAAAATTCTCCCGCTCTAGATACATACGCAACAAACGGCGAATTCTTTCCTCATCGTCCACTACTAGAATTCTTTGATTAACCTCGTTACCCATATTCCTTCCCCCCTTATCCTACTTACGCATACGAATGCAAACCAACTATAACCAAGTTTACGAATACCAACGTAATCATGACTACAATAAAGCCGATCACAGCCATCCATGCTGATCTCTCTCCCTGCCAGCCCTTAGATAGTCTTAGGTGTAGGTACGCAGAGTAAAACAACCAAGTAATCAATGCCCAGACTTCCTTAGGATCCCAGCCCCAGAAGCGCCCCCATGCTTCAGCAGCCCAAATCATGGCAAAGATTAATGCTCCTAAGGTGAAGATTGGAAAACCTATTGCAATCGCGCGATAGCTAATTTCATCGATGGTTTCTGGATCCAAATCACGCACTAAAGGATGGATTAATTGGCCAAGTCTTCTCCGTGTTGCTAAACGTATCAACCCATATAGGATCAAACCAGTTAGAATGGACCATAGGAGGGTATTTAACTTTCGTCCGGCATTAACCCCTTGCATCCAGGAAGGAGTTTCGAATAGCGGCTTCATCACACCCTCCGTTACAAGAGTTGCATCTTGAGGCCCAGCAATAGCAGGCATCTGATAGATCACTTCAGACATTGGCGCTCCGTTACCTCCTGTCTGGAAGGTGGCCTGATAGCCGGAAGCTGAAAATCCCATGGTCGTGATGATAAATCCAACCAGCATTAAAACCATACATAGAGTGGCTTCTAGCCACTTCGTACTTCTTGTACTTATCTCTTGATTTACCGTGCGGACCAAATACATTAATCCTGCCGCAAAGCCCACAGCGAAAGCCCCTTCTCCAAGAGCAGCTGTAGTGACGTGGATTTTCAACCAGTAGCTTTGCAAGGCTGGAATGAGCGGCTGAATCTCCCTTGGGAATACAGAGGCATAAGCCAACATAATAATCCCTACAGGCATAACAAAAGCTCCAATAACGGTTATGCGATAGACAAGGAAGATGATAATAAAGGCTAATATAATAGAGTAGGCTAAGAAAGCCATAAATTCAAACATATTACTAGTTGGAAAATGTCCGCCTGCTATCCAGCGGGTAATAATAAACCCGGTTTGGAATAAGAAACCGATAACAGCGATCCCAAATCCGATCCAGCCCCAGCGATTCTTATGTTGTTCAGGACTGCGATCACTCCAACGTTTACCGGTCACCGAGATCACAAAGGCGATCGATGACAAAACATAGCTGATAAAAGCAAATAGAAGCAGGTTACCGCTTAATGCAATCACGATTGCTTTCCTCCTTTCCCCTTTTCCTCTAAGAGAACAGGGACTTCCACTTTATCCATAATTTCCTTTATTTCTTTTTTTAAGCCAAACCAGTTTTTATTGGTATGACCCGCAAGATAAACTTTAGCTCCTTCCGTTTGAATCCAGATTCGACGATGCTGCCAATAGAAGCCCATAACTAATCCAATCATCGTCACAAAACAACCAAAGTAAATTAACGGCAAGCTTTTATCTTTGCGAACCATCAATCCTGTAATATTCGTAAGATCAGGCATATGGAACCTAAAACCATAAATATTGTCGACTCCAGGAGCTGGCAAGTACGATCCTAGAAACAACCATGACTTTTCCCCAACAGGTGTTTCCGGGGTAATGGTAGTCAGGATAAAAGCGGGATTGTCCGGATTCGTCGACTTCGTCATCGGTTTCTTATCCTCCGTAAACTCAAAATCAGGGAAGTATTCTAGAATCTTAACCGTGACCTCATCGTTAATCTTATATTCCTTTTGAGGATCATACAGATCTATTTTAAAACGTCCTATTTCGACCCCCGTTGTTTCATTGAACAGTGTAATGTTCAACGCCGATAAGGAGTTAGGCTTCTGCCCTGACTGAAATAGCTGAAGGTCCTTATATTTTAATGGATGGTTTACAAGAATCTCATGCTCTGTTACCTGTTCAAGCTTGGGCTCTGCTCCCGGAAGCCCTGCATTTAGATTTTCATATAAAACAGCCTTCGTCTTATAAGTCTTTACCACTTTATCCCCTGCTCCAAGTCCGATGTCCTCAGGAAATTCGTGGTCAGCATAATATTCAATAATAAAGGCTTCATTCTTGACATAATAGTCTGTATC
Organism: Ammoniphilus sp. CFH 90114; assembly: GCF_004123195.1. Classification (NCBI taxonomy): domain Bacteria; kingdom Bacillati; phylum Bacillota; class Bacilli; order Caryophanales; family Paenibacillaceae; genus Ammoniphilus; species Ammoniphilus sp. CFH 90114. Next base: position 428,658 of record NZ_SDLI01000002.1, on the reverse strand, counting down.
GGGAACTTTTTTGATTTCCCCATCACGCACCCATACATATTGATCCAAATAGAAACCAGGTATCAGTCGTAGAAGTACGCCAATAAGAAAAATAATTAAACCTACATGATTGACGTATGGACCCCAGCGACTAAAGCGAGACTTCTCAGCTAGAAGAGCATCTCCTTCTCTTTTGACTTGGAATCGTTTTTTCTTAAGCAACCCCTCAATTTGCTCTAATTTCTCACTCCATTGGGCAGGAGTCTCGATTTGTGTTGACAACTTTTGACGGGTTAAGAAGTTAGGATTATGCCTTACCCTTTGCTTTTTCAGAGCTTTATACAAAGGGATAATCCGGTCAATACTACAGACGACAAGTGAAATACCAATCATTAACAATAGACTGACGTACCACCAGGATGTATAGAGATTGTGAAACCCAAGCTGGTAGTATAATTCACCTAAGGTTCCATAAGCTTCTGCATAATAAATATTTGCCGGTTTAGGAACCGGAATATACATTTCTTGTGGAAATACGGTTCCTAGAATGGAAGCTAACAGAACAATAATAATCATATAGACAGCAATTTTAACAGATGAAAAGAAGTTCCAAACCTTATCAACGATCGTTTTGTTATAAGTTTGGGATCTTCTCGCTGCGCCCTCATAGCGCATATCCAAAACCGCATTATTATCTTTAATTTCTTCGCCTATGGGGTTCCCGCATGCTTCACAGAGGTAGGTCCCGACAGGATTAGCATGGCCACAATGGCACTTGATGTCTTCCATGATCTCACCCCTTACTCTGGCACGATAAGTTTGATATTGTTTACAATCGTCTCCTCAGACATCGGCCCTCCGATTACAATCTTCTTAACAACTCCCTTGGGGTCAATAAAGTAAGTTGTTGGGATGGGTCCAATCTCATATAGTTGTGTAATCTCGTTGGTACGATCCATGACAATAGGAAACGTTAAGTTATATCGTTCAACGAAGGGTCTGACGGTTACTTCCGGTTGTCTTATATTAAGCCCAACAACCATTACGCCCTGATCTTTATATTTTTTATGCGCCTCTTCTAAGTCAGGCATCTCGGCTTCACAAGGTTGACACCACGTCCCCCAGAAATTCAAAACAATCCCTTTGCCGCGGTAATCGCTAAGCTGAAACCTCTCTCCATCAAGAGTTTGCAAAACAAAGTCGGGAGCTAATTCTCCCGTTTTGACGACGGATTTGTCTTTGACAAATCCGTTATATAAAGCAACGGCAATCCCGATAAAAATAACAGCAAGAATCGCCATTCTAGTTATCGTACGAGTTCGGTTCAATTGTATTCCCCTCCACTCCAGCTAAATATCTTTTGTTGTGTGCTTTGGCTAAAACTAATTTAATTATAACTGTAACATTTTGATAGTGAAAATGCGATTTATGAACTTTATATGACATTCTTACTACAATAGAAATGGAAAAAGAAAAGGGCTTAGACGTAATCCCAAGCCCCTAATTAAACAATTTACGTAGCTTGTCCACCTCAGAAGGCTCAAGCTGACGATAGTGCCCTGGTGCAAGATTGCCTAACGTAAGGAAGCCAAGCTGAATCCTTTTCAACCGGATTACAGGATGACCAACGGCTTGGCACATTCTTCTGACTTGACGATTTCTTCCTTCATGAATCGTCAAACGAATGGTGGCCTGGTTTCTTTCTAGATCCTTCATCTCTATCTCTGCCTTGGCAGGATAAGTCATTCCATCCTCAAGCATAATTCCATTGCGCAGGGAATGCAGAGCTTGTGCAGAAGGAATTCCCTTCACGGTAGCCAAGTAAACTTTATCTATTTCGAACCGTGGATGGGCGATTCTATTTGCCAGCTCACCATCGTTCGTAAGAAGCAACAATCCTGAAGTGTCATAATCTAGTCGTCCAACAGGGTAAACTCGTTCTTTCACATTCTTGACCAGATCCGTAACCACCTTGCGTCCCTGTGGGTCGCTTGCGCTTGTAATAAAACCTGTAGGCTTATGAAGCAAAATGTATTTAAACGAAACCTTTCCTATAACCTTGCCGTCTACCTCAATTTGGTCGCTCTCTTCTTCTACTTTATACCCGAGTTGATCAACTACTTGTCCATTGACCTTTACTCTTCCTGCTAAAATTAATTCTTCGCATTTACGCCTTGAAGTTACTCCCCTTGCTGCCATTACCTTTTGTAGCCGTTCTTCCATAGCCATCGTACCTTCCTTACCATCGATCTTGTCCTTTATTTTACTTCATAACGAGAAAAATTCCAAAAATCGTACATACGATCCCAATCCATTGAGACAAACTCACGGATTCATTAAAGGCAAATACAGCAAAAAGAATAGCAATGATGGGGTAAGTGGCCGTCGCCATCACGACTCGGCTGATCTCTCCTTTTGACAGTGCATAAAGATAAACGACAAAAGAAGTGGGAATCAACACTCCATTCAATACACTATATAATACCGTTTGAGGAGCATAGGTAAACTGTACCCCGTTTTTCTTAGCTAAGCCAAAATACACACATACAACAAGAGCTGTAGTCATCGTCGTAATAAAATTAACTTCGATAGGATGACCTGTCCTCAAAGCCTGTTTATCTATGATGACATTTAGTCCCCAAACTACTGTAGCAAAAAGTAAGCTTAAATAAAACATAATAATGTGCTCCCTTACGTATCGATTCTGCAAAATGGAAAAGCTATTCAGGAGTAACTTTATTTTGAAAGAAGGTTAAAGGATGAAAAAACAGAAGTTCGGTTCTACTGAGCACGAATTTTCCATACTAAGCTTCGGAGCCCAACGGATCGTAGATGAGCATCACTGCTCGGAAGAATCGGCTATTGAGATTGTTAATACAGCCATTGACCGTGGTATCACGTATTTTGACACGGCTCCTAGTTATTCTAGGGGACAATCTGAGGAAAGACTAGGAAAAGCACTAGCCCTGCGAAATCGGAGAAAAGACGTCTGGATTGCCACCAAGACCCATGATCGTACAAGAGACGGTTCGTTAAGATTACTTGAAGAAAGCTTAAACCGTTTACAGACCGATCATGTGGAAGAATGGCGTCTCCATAACGTCATGTACATGGATGAACTGGATGCCATATTTGCTAAAGGGGGAGCAATGGAAGCCCTGCTTGAAGCTAAGGATCAAGGAATAATTAAACACATCAGTATTAGCGGGCATACCAATCCCAAGGTTCAACTTGAAGCGATACGTCGCTATCCGTTTGATAGTGTTCTAGTGGCCTTATCCGCTTTGGATCACCATATCTACAGCTTCCTCCACGAATTTGTGCCTTCTGCCAAAGAACAAGGAGTAGCCGTCATTGGTATGAAGGTCATGGCACTGGGGAAGCTCGTTCCTTGGTATGAAAAAGCTCTCCGCTATACACTAGGCCTCCCCATCTCTACAACCATTGTAGGAATGGAGTCGATGGAACAGCTCGAAAAGAATCTGGCCATTGCCAAAGATTTTAGACCTCTATCTGAAGAAGAACAGCTTGAGTTCTTTAAAGACATTATGCATCTCGTGAGACCCGATGTTCTGCGTTGGAAATCAGATAACTGGGCTGAAGCTAAAAATTGGGCCATTCGCTCGAAGGCTTGAGTTTCAGTTAGACTACGCCAAAGACCATCGTTACGATAAAGATGGATGCGACAATCCCGGCAACGTCTGCAAGTAGCCCAACCTTTAGGGCGTATAAGGAGTTGCGTATGCCAATGGCTCCAAAATACACGGTTAAGACATAAAGCGTAGTATCTGTAGAGCCTTGCATGGTTGATGCTAATCTTCCTAGGAAGGAATCAGGTCCATGAGTGGCCATAATATCAGTCGTTACAGCCAAGGCCCCTGCACCGCTGATCGGTCGCAAAAGGGCAAGAGGGAGAATGTCTCCCGGTATATGCAGAAGGTCTAAGAGTGGTTTGCAAAGGGATGTAATCATATCCAGTGCTCCAGACTGACGAAAGATCGAAACAGCGACAAGCATACCCACTAGATGAGGAATAATTTTAATGGCAGTTCCGAAGCCTTCCTTAGCTCCTTCCGTGAAAGACTCATATACCGGGACCTTTTTATACATTCCATAGACTAATATGGTGGCTAGTATAAGAGGTATTGCCCATACGGAGGCATAACTAATAAGTTCGTACAAGGTCCTTTCACCCCTTCGTCCGAGTTCGGCGGGTTCTATAACGATAGTACTTGTCAAAAAGAATAGCCACACCTGTAGAAACAAACGTTGCAAAAAGTGTCGTACCTACAATCTCTACTGCATTGGTGGATTCATAGTTAAGTCGAATCGCAATGATCGTGGTTGGAATCAGGGTAATACTTGAGGTATTTAACGCAAGCAGCGTACACATAGCTGGAGTGGCTGTTCTTGGATCGGGACTAAGCTTTTGAAGTTCTTGCATCGCCTTAATCCCCATCGGTGTTGCTGCGTTGCCAAGTCCTAACATATTGGCACTCATGTTGGATAAGATATAACCCATAGCAGGGTGATCCCTAGGCACGTCTGGAAACAAGAACCGAGCAATCGGACTTAATAGCCTTTGCAACTTCTTTAGTAATCCTGAATCTTCAGCTATTTTCATCATTCCTAACCAAAAAGCAAGAATACTGATTAAACCAAAACAGACAGTCACTCCTGTTTTAGCCCCCTCAAAGGCTGCTGCACTGACGACTTCAATTTTTCCGTTTATGCCTGCAACAACAATCCCTATAAGGATCAGTCCCAGCCATATGTAGTTCACCATTTATAAGCCCCCCAGATGAGCGACTTAAGAGTGGACAGAATCTCGCTCAGACGGCTTACCTGCAGTCCAGTTCCCGAGGTACTCCTTTCTTCACCTGAATAAACTAAACCAATTCGTCCGATTTGTTGATCACCCAGATAGATATGTAAGTACCCTGCTACTCCGCCTGGCAGCATTTCTTTATAGCCGTCTTCCATCTTAACAACCTTACGAATTTTATTCTCTTCTCCACCCGCCAGAGGATAATTGAACGAATTGACCGTAACTAATCCCTTGTCCGTATCCACTGGTTCCTTTTCGCCTACAATTTCAGTGCGACTAAATTGTTTGAAGCCGTAATCCAACAAACGAGAATGATCACTCCAATCGTCCGGAGCATTCAAGGTAACAACTGCGATCTGCCTTCCATCTCTTGTCGCGGAAGAAACGAGGCATCTCTTCGCTAGCTTCGTATAGCCGGTTTTGACTCCATCTGCTCCGTTATAGAGATTAAGCATCTTATTTTTATTGATTAGCTTACGGTCCCATTTCTCCCCGTGTTGCGGAATTTTCATGACCTTGGTTGATACAATCTTTCTGAAATCCTCATTACGCAGAGCATAAGCCGAAATTTGTGCCATGTCTACCGCCGAGGAAAAATGCTGATTACTATCATCCAAACCATGAGGATTCGTAAAGTGAGTTTGCCTTAGACCCAGATATTCCACTTTTTCATTCATTAACCGGGCAAATCCTTCTAACGAACCACCAATGTGATCCGCAATCGTTACCGCTGCATCATTTCCCGAGCGAAGCATTAAGCCATAGAGCAGATGCTCAAGGGTTAGCTTCTCCCCGTGGCGCAAATAGATAGAAGAGCCCTCCGTTCCTATTGCATAATCCGGCACGGTTACCATCTCATCTAATTTTCCTTCTTCAATGGCTACAATGGCGGTCATGATCTTAGTGAGACTTGCTACTCGCATTTTTTCCTGACCTTGCTTCTCGTATAAAATCCTCCCTGACTCCACATCAATAACAGCAGCAGCTTGGGCAGAGACCGAAGGTGCTGCCTCCGCAACAGGGATTGCAAATAAAGATAGAATATATGCAAATAAAATCAATTGCGCTGTTCGTTTTTTCCCCCGATACATTTTATCCTCCTTACATCAAGCAGTTTGTACAAGTATATGCTTATCCCATTTTGATATGTCACATTGGATGAGGATGAAGAAAACAGACAAAAACAAAAAAAATAACCGGACTCTTACGTCCGGTTATTTTTTATAAAAAGCTATTAAGCAGCCTCGTACATCGCTTCAATCTTGTCGTGGATTTCCTTATCGGTCATTCCACTCTTCACTAAGTGAATGAAAAGAGCTTCTACCCAGATTTGTGCACGCTGAGAGATTTTCTTGTACTTTTTGGCTTCAGCGAATTTGCGCTGTGCACGAGAATCACTGTTGGTTTTGATGTTATCCATGATAAAGAGGGCCCAAAGAGCTTGCTCTTGATCATATTGTTGATATTCCTTTTCAAGAAGAGACAGAACTTCCTTATAATAGCTATCAAACTCTTTGAACTCAATTTCTTCTTCCATCTTTAAGTAATTTAACATCTGATCATATAGATTTTGAATCATATTTGACACTCCTCCACGTTAACTAAGAACATATTATACCAGAAACAAATTTTGCACTGCAAAAGATTTCTCTACGCTTTTTCCTTTAATTTTTGGAAAATCAGATCTACCTCTTGTTCTACTTCTTCGTCCACCGCAATGGATGGCATGGGTGGCAAGTCGTTTATAGATTTAAGTCCAAAGTAGTCCATGAACTCCTTCGTTGTACCATAAAGGATAGGACGTCCTGCTGTCTCTGCCCTTCCCCTTTCTTGAATCAGCTTCTTGCTCATTAATGTATTAATCGCCTTCTCACACTTGACTCCACGAATATCCTCAATCTCGGCACGGGTAATAGGCTGTTTATACGCAATAATCGCTAAGGTTTCTAAAGCAGCTTGAGACAGAGTAGCATGAGTTGGGGAACTAGCTAATCTCTCGAAATAGACGGCATGCTCAGGTAGGGTGGTTAATTGGAAGGCACCCGCAATCTCAATAATTTGTAAGCCGCGGCCGGATTCTTTAAACTCCTTTTGCATCTCATGGAGCATGTCCAACACACTAGCTTCCTCTACTTCTAGAATCTCCGCTATCGTTTTCGCATCTATTCCTTCATCCCCAGATACAAAGAGCAAACCCTCCATCACTGCTTTACTTTCATTCAACCTATCCACGGTGGGCTCCTCCCTTGCTTAGAGAAATCAGTATGTCATCGAAGAGAGCGTTTTGTTCGCATACAATTTCATGCTTTCTCATCATCTCTAAGATGGCCATAAAGGTCGTGACAATCTCAGCCTTGATAGGAGATTCAGCAAATAGTTTAGAAAACGGGATCGTGCCTTTCATAGACAGTAGATCACGAACTTCTCTCATTCTATCTTTTACAGACACCTCATCGCGGTGAACCCTTGACATAGGTTTAGATTCAGAGTTTCCTGACTTCGTAAAGACTTTTGATAAAGCATCCATGAGATCATACAATGTTACATCGGCTACAGGATTCTCTTCTACAATAGACATGTAGGCTGTTAAGTCCTCAGGAGTGCGAGTAAAGATTTTACTTCTGCCAATCTCCCGGTGCTTAAGTTCATCTGCTAGAGACTTAAATTTCTTGTACTCTAGTAATCGTTCAACAAGTTCCATTCTTGGGTCATATTCTTCTTCTAAATCTAACATCGGCTGAAAGGCAGGCTCTTCCTTTCTTGGAAGAAGCAGCTTGCTCTTGATTTCCAACAAGGTGGCAGCCATAACCAAGAACTCGCTGGCTATGTCTAGCTGAAATTCCTGCATGATATAGAGGTAATTCATATATTGTTCCGTTATAAGCGTAATCGGAATATCATAGATATCTACTTCGGCTTTATCAATTAAGTGAAGGAGAAGATCTAGAGGTCCTTCGAATGTATTCAGCTTTACTTCATAAGCCATCGTCGTCATCCTCGCCTGCTTCTTTTGGGCTGATGACTATTATACAACAAATTTTGTCGTTTAGAATAGATTAAAATAGCTGGTTACTATAATAAAGAGCCCACGAACAATCACGTCGTGAGCTCTAAAGAATCTTAAGCTTCTACAATGGTTACTTCTTTCATTTTATCGCCTTGCTTAATATCGTCTACGTACTCCATTCCCTCAACTACTTTTCCGAAGACGGTATGTACGCCATTCAAGTGTGGTTGCGGCTCATATACGATAAAGAATTGGGAACCACCCGTATTTTTTCCAGCATGCGCCATAGATAGAGAACCACGCTCATGCTTATGAGGATTACCTTGTGTTTCGCATTTAATCGTATACCCAGGGCCACCTGTACCCGTACCATGAGGGCATCCGCCTTGAGCTACGAATCCAGGAATGACACGGTGGAAGTTTAGTCCGTTATAGAATCCTTCTTTAATAAGTTTCTCGAAGTTCTCTACTGTTCCAGGTGCTTCATTCTCAAATAGTTCAACCTTAACTTGTCCACCTTTTTCCAAATCAATCACTGCATATTTACTCATATGTAACAGCACTCCTTTACCATTATGTAGACATACTACTTGATTATACGATAATCCAACTAAAAAAGAAAACCGGTACAGCGTGTACCGGTCCTTCGGGCTTACTTCGTGATCATCATACTGGCTGGAATTCGATCCTTCTTCACGATGTCATCGTAAGTTTCGCGTTCAACAACAATCTCAGCATTGCCGTCTTTTACAAAGACAACAGCAGGACGAGTAATCCGATTATAATTATTTGCCATGGCATAGCCATAGGCTCCCGTACAAGATACAGCTAGAATATCCCCGGAGTTCACCGTCGGAAGGTTGATATCCCAGATCAACATATCTCCTGATTCACAGCACTTGCCTGCGACAGAAACCAAGTCGTCTGCTGCTTCTCCCGCACGGTTAGCCAGCATGGCCTCATAGCGTGATTGATACAAGGCTGGGCGGATATTATCGGTCATTCCTCCGTCCACAGAGATATACTTGCGAATTCCAGGAATCGTCTTAACGGACCCTGTCTTATACAGCGTAGTTCCTGCATCACCCACAATACTGCGACCTGGTTCAATCCAGATCTCTGGGAGTGTATAATGGGCTTCTTGGAATTGCTTGCGTACCTCATTAGTAATCGATTGTATATATTCTCCAGCCTTCAGAGGAGTGTCTTCATTCGTATAACGAATACCAAATCCTCCACCAAGGTTAAGTACCTTCAATTCGTAACCGGTCTGCTGTCTTAAGTCAAATAGAAACTCAGACAACTTGGCAACAGCCGCGACAAACCCATTGGTTTCAAAAATTTGCGAACCAATATGAGAATGAATTCCAAGGACATTGAAGTATTCCATAGTTAGTGCCTGCTTCATGCCTTCCAACGCTTGCCCTTTAGTCACACTGAAACCAAACTTAGAATCATCTTGTCCTGTAGATATATATTCATGGGTATGCGCCGATACCCCAGGAGTCAATCGCAAAAGAATATTTACTTTTTTCTTTCGGTCTTTCGCCAGGGCATGAAGAAGTTCGAGCTCATAGAAATTATCTACAACAAAACAGCCAATTTCTGCATCAAGTGCCATTTCAATCTCATCGGGTGTTTTGTTGTTTCCATGAAAGTGAATACGGTCAGCAGGGAAGTCAGCCTTCAAAGCCGTGTATAACTCTCCTCCGGATACTACATCAAGAGAAAGACCCTCTTCTGCTACCAAACGGCACATGGCCATGGACATAAACGCTTTGCTTGCGTAAGCCACTTGGAACGAAAGGCCTGTATCCTTGAACGCATGCATAAAATCTCTACACTTTTGGCGGATTAGTACTTCATCATATACAAATAAGGGAGTACCGAACTTATTTGCAAGCTCTACTGTATCACAACCACCTATTTCAAGATGGCCTTGTTCATTTATTTTGCTAGTTCCATGTAGGTACACTTCCCTATCCCCTCCTCGGCCCGTATTTACGAAAAAAAGGCGCATAAAAACGCCATTTCATTTCAACATATATATCTATAAAATATACCACTATACTGTAAAAGTGACAACCTGTCTGCCTAATTGTCATCATGGCTATTGGCGCCAATTATTTTGCGGATGAACAATGCTCGGGCGCTTTTTCAGTGTAGGAACTGCCATCCTTACTAAGACATTTTTCATGGCACTCAAGTTAAAAGGAATAAATGGCCAAAGGTAAGGCGTATTCAGGGAAGTCGTTGTTACCAACATAATGACCAATAAAGTCGTTACAACCATGAACCCTGGTAACCCAAACACGAAGACTGCCGAAAGTAACAAAATCCTGACCATACGATTAGCAAGACTGAGTTCATAACTAGGGGTAGCAAACATCCCTATAGAAGCCACTGCCAAATATAGAATCGTCTCAGGCATAAATAATCCTACATTGATGGCTACTTCCCCGATGAGAATGGCAGCAATTAAACCCATTGCGGTAGCTAACGGTGAGGGAGTATGTACCGCAGCCAATCTCATGAGGTCAATCCCAATCTCAGCCAGAACAAATTGCCAAAATATAGGGATTGCTCCTGTTTCCCTCGGCCCGATAAACGCTAACTCGGCAGGTAAATAGCCTTTATTCATTGCATAGAATAACCAGATGGGGAGTAAAAATAAGGAAGCAAAGATCCCGAAGAACCGAACCCATCTGAGATATGCCCCAGCTATGGGCTTTTGACGATATTCTTCAGCGTGCTGGACATGATGGAAAAAGGTCGTTGGTGTAATCATCACACTTGGGGAAGTATCAACAAAAACTAAGACATGACCTTCTAATAGATGGATTGCAGCAACGTCTGGCCTCTCCGTATAACGTACTAATGGATAGGGGTTTAAATTTTTGCCTACAATAAATTCTTCAATAGTCTTTTCTGCCATCGGTATTCCGTCTATTTTAATTTCTTGCATTCTCTCTTTAAGAAGATCCACTAAACCAGGGTCAGCCACATCGTTTAAGTAGGCAATACAGACATCTGTTTTAGAACGGGTACCGACTTGGATCATTTCCATTCTCAATCTCTCGTCACGAATCCGTCTTCTAGTCAATGCTGTGTTAATAACTATATTTTCTATAAAACCGTCGCGTGCCCCACGTACAACCCGTTCCGTATCAGGTTCAGCAGGGCTTCGTCCGGGGTAGCTTCTAGCATCGATCAGTAATCCTTTATCCTCATCTTCAATAAGGAATAAGACTACACCACACATCACTTTATCTATCGCTTCATCGAAATTTTCTACGGTTTCAACCGACATATGCGTGGTATATCGTTCTAAAAAGTGTTTAATTGTATTTGGAACGACCTCTTCCCGCTTGAGATCCGACATTAAATTAGCCATTACGGTCATTAGCTTGGCGTCAATCAAACCATTCACATAAAAGAAGGCTACGTCTTTTTCGGCAAAATTCATCTCACGACACTTCATATCATAACTAACTTCCGATTGAATGCGTTCGTTAAGCAGTTTTTTGTTTAACTCTATTTTCTTAAAGAATTTCAAACCCTTTTTTATCGGGGCGCTACCTGTCTCGGCACCTCGGGTCTTATCCTTCTCTTTCTCAGGAGCTTTCGTTGCCAAGATACCCACTCCTCTCTAAGATGATTTCTACTGCTTTAGTAGTAACAGGCGCCCCATGGATATGATGATCACGTCCGTGCATCTTTCCGATATCCCCTACTCCTACAACAATCGGTACATTCAAACGACTTAGTACATCGACGGTATCCCCATCAATATGGGTCTTTCGATCACAATGTTCCACTCCATCTTTGTCAACAGAACATTGTGTTACCTGTGCATCGAGATTGACACATAGGTCGACATCGATCCCGTCCACCATAGGAGTGTTAGAAGCTACAGCAACGATACCCAATACATTCATATCAGGATGAGTAGCAACATATTCTAGAGCTCGTTCTCCATCCCCCTCACTTCCATTTCCATTATCATCAAACATTACAAGAACGGGATCATACTTTGCTCTCAACACTTGCTCCACAATCTCTTCACCTGTTAGAGGGGTAGGATTTCCACCTGACCTCGATATACAACGACCACCAATATTATGGGCTACAACTTCAATAGCTTTTTGCGCAACTTGATCTCCATCGGTAATAATAATGATGTCTCTCATGGTTGGTTTCATCTTTTTTCGTCACCCCTTCGGTTTAAAGACGAGTGCACCTAAAAATCCAAACACAATAGCGGAAGAGATACCGGCACTCGGCACTTCAAATATTCCTGTAACAATACCCACTAGCCCATTCGTCTCGGCCTCCGCCCATGCCCCATGGTACAAAGCATGTCCAAAGCTGGTTATTGGTACCGTCGCTCCTGCCCCCGCAAAATCAATCAGGGGATCATAAAGCCCAAGCCCATCTAGTACTACTCCAGCAACCACTAATGTACTCATCACGTGTGCAGGAGTCATCTTCGTTAGATCGAGCATAAGCTGGCCAATGAGACAAATTATTCCTCCGACAAGAAAGGCAATGAAATATTCACTCATCCTTCCTGCACTCCCTCCATGACCACTCCATGGGCTATACAAGGAATAGATTCACCTTGTTGAAAGCTTATTGGACTAAACAACGCTCCCGTTGCCACAACAAGTACTCTTCCAAATCTCCCATTTTGTAATCCATTCACGATATGGCTGTAAGTAACCACGGCACTAGAAGCACATCCACTGCCCCCTGAGAACACGTCCTGACTTGGACTGTATATCATCAGACCACAGTCGCTATAATGCGGTGTCATATCATACCCAAGATCCATCATCATATCCTTGAGAATGGCATAGCCAACCTTCCCTAGATCACCCGTAACAATTAAATCGTAGTCTTGAGGAGTCCGGTCCAGATCTTTAAAGTGTGTAGATATGGTATCCGCTGCAGCTGGCGCCATAGCACTTCCCATATCAAACGGATCCTTTATCCCGAGATCTGTTACCTTCCCTACGGTCGCATGCGTAATCCGGGGTCCACTAGCTCCTAACCCTACCACTGAGGCTCCTGCCCCCGTAACGGTAAACTGAGCATGAGGGGGCTTTTGTCCTCCATATTCCGTAGGGTAACGAAATTGCCTTTCTGCCGTTGAGTTATGGCTGCTGCATCCCGTTAACGCATACCTGACGAAACCTCCATCAACAAGAGCTGCCGCAAGAGCCAACCCTTCCATAGAGGTAGAGCAAGCACCAAACAAACCAAGCAAGGGAAGTTCTAGCCCTCTTGCTGTATAATTTGAAGTGATAATCTGATTAAGTAAATCCCCAGCTAACATCACATCAATTTCTTGACCTGTGATGTTGCTTTTTTTAATGGCTACTTCAGTGGCTTGGGCCATCATTTTTCGTTCGGCTTTTTCCCAAGAATCCTCGTTCGCATAGTTATCCTCGTGAACAATATCAAACTCTTCTCCTAGAGGACCTTGGCCTTCTAGAGGACCTGTAGCAACACCCGAACCCATGATGCGGATATCTTTACTGAACCTCCATGTTTGCCTGCTCACACGCGGCGGAACGTTCATCATATACCCTCCCTCCACTTTAAATCATAAGAAGCCATAGCTTTTTTATAAGAGCCATGAAAAAGGCAGCTACAACTCCGTAGACAATAACAGCGCCGGCTAGCTTGAACATATTTCCCCCAACTCCGAGCACCCACCCCTCACTTCGATGCTCAATGGCAGCGGCGGCAACAGAATTAGCAAACCCGGTAACCGGCACCGCAGAACCTGCACCAGCAAATTGACCAATGTTATCGTAAACACCAAACCCCGTTAGAAGCACAGCAATAAATATCAGAGTAGCCACGGTAGGATTTCCAGCATTTTGCTCGGTAAATCCAAAAAAGTAAATATAAAAGTTAGATATTCCTTGGCCCAAAGCACAGATTAAACCTCCAACCGTAAAAGCTTTTAAGCAGTTGTATGCGACCGGTTTTTTGGGCTTATATTTTTCTGCTTGTTTAACATATCCTTCTTTAGACCATTTCCATGAACCTTTTTGTTTTCCTTGAAGATTCGCCATTGTATACAAACCTCCAATGATGTTAGATGTTTGTATAACGTAGGCTTCCCGAACGGCATCGAGCTATAAGCGTAAAAAAAAACCAAATCAAACTTTACAGTTCGATTTGGTCTTTAATCATCTTTAATATTTTCTTCTCTAATCGGGATACCTGTACCTGAGAAATTCCTAAACGATCTGCTACTTCGGACTGAGTCTGATCCCTAAAATAGCGCAGGAACACGATAAGTCTTTCTCTCTCCGTTAACTTATTGATTGCTTCCTTTAATGCGATCTTATCAAACCATTTACCCTCATCACTATCTGATATCTGATCCATTAAAGTAATCGGATCCCCGTCATTTTCAAAAACGGTCTCGTGTATCGAAGAAGGGGCCCGATTAGCTTCCTGGGCAAAAACCACTTCTTCAGGAGTTACCCCGATCTCATCAGCTATCTCCACAATAGTTGGGATACGCCCAATCTTTTTTGACAGTTCATCCTTTGCCCTGCGAACCTTATTGGCCATTTCCTTTAACGACCTGCTCACCTTCAATGTTCCGTCATCCCGAAGAAAACGCTGGATCTCGCCGATAATCATAGGAACCGCATAGGTTGAAAACTTCACATCATAAGACAGATCAAACTTGTCCACTGCCTTTAGCAAACCAATGCAACCTATCTGGAACAGATCATCAGCTTCATAACCACGGTTCAAGAAACGCTGGACAACTGACCATACTAAACGAATATTACAATTGACCAGTTTTTCACGAGCTCCTTGATCCCCATTCTGACTATCCTTTATCAGCCGCTTAACTTCCTCGTCGCTTAAATAGGGATGATTGGCATTTCGTACGTCTGTTTCCATAGGCATATCTCCCTACTAGTTGCAAAGTGCTTGATTTTTTACAAGATTTTTCCTTAACGTCACCCTAGTACCGATATTTTCTCCAGTTAATATTTCAACAGAGTCCATGAAATTCTCCATAATGGTAAATCCCATGCCTGAACGCTCCAATTCTGGCTTCGTTGTAAAGAGAGGCTGCCTTGCCTCATCTACATTGCCGATTCCAATCCCTTTGTCCTCAATCATGATCTCGATATATTCGTCATTGTAGTGAGTCACGATCGTAACCAATTGCTCTTCATTCTCTTCGTAGCCATGAATAATAGCATTCGTAACCGCTTCAGAGACTGCTGTTTTAATTTCCTCAAGCTCGTCCAACGTCAAGTTCAACTTGGAAACAAAAGCAGCAACAGCCACGCGTGCAAAACTCTCATTCTCACTCTTGGCAGCTAGATCAATCTTCATATAGTTCTTGTTATGCATTTAAGCCACCCCCAGTAACTGAAGGGCTTCGCCTTCATTTTCCCTGATTTTGATAATCTTAAAGAGACCAGATAATTCAAACAAACGATAAATTAAAGGATTGATGGAGCAAACCACCATCTCGCCTCCACGACTCGTAATCTGTTTATATCTCCCTAAAATCACACCAAGTCCAGAGCTATCCATAAAATGAAGGTGTTCTAGACTGAGAACGATATTTTGCACATTTCCCTTTAAAATCTTTTCCTCCATCTGCTGCTTCAGGTTTTCTGCGGTATGATGGTCCAACTCACCGCTTAGGCGGACGATTAGCACATTTGATAAGACCTCAAGATCAACATGCAAACTCAAGTTCACTCACTCCTTGTAAATTCTGTCATAGGGTAGTTTTCTACAAGGAGAAAGGCAATTCCTGCCAGTCGACAAAACTAGAAAAAAAGCGAGATGCCTTGTCGTTTGAAAAGGCATCTCAAAGTAGGCTACTCATGGATGAGGATCAATCGTTTGGTGGCTCTCTTCATTAACTCCCACCAAGTTGCCTTCTCTACTGGTGCTTCAGCCATCAAGCTGAGTTTTGCTATCTCTTTGCCATCCTTGCGAACAATCATTTCACCGAGAATTTGCCCTTGCTCAACAGGAGCTACGACATCCTTTTTCACTACAATTTCCTTCTCAAACTCTTCTGGCTTTTCCCCTTTTTTCGACAAGATACCAAATGGTTGAGGGGCCACTAAGTTCACTTTTTCAACCGAACCTTTGTTCACCTCTACTTGAGTAATGACATCCCCTTTTTTCACTAATGGGAAGGACTGATACTGAGAAAATGCATAATCAAACATCTGTGTAATTTCTTTATTTCTCGTCTTTGAATCGGGCTCCCCCATAACAACAGCCACTACTCGCATATTGTCCCTCTTAGCTGTTGCTGTTAGGCAATACTTCGCTTCTGATGTATACCCTGTTTTTAAACCGTCTGCCCCTGGGTAAAAACGCACTAATTTGTTGGTGTTCACGAGCCAGAATGGACGGCTTGAGTCCTTGCGTAAATAATCTTGGTACAAGCTTGTATATTTCGTAATTTCTTCATGCTTTAGCAATTCTCTTGACATCATCGCAATATCATGGGCTGTAGAAAAATGATTGTTGGCCGGAAGCCCATTTGTATTTGCGAAGTTTGTATTTTGTAATCCCATTTCTTTCACTCTTTGATTCATTTTCGTTACGAAAGCCTCTTCTGTTCCAGCGAGATGTTCAGCCATGGCAACGGAGGCATCATTTCCTGATGCAATAGCAATTCCTTTTAACATTTCTTCTACACTCATCATCTCACCAGGTTCCAAGAAGATCTGTGAACCTCCCATCGAGGCAGCGTACTCGCTCGCCCTCACCTTGTCCGACAATTTAATTTCGCCGCGTTCCAGCGCTTCCATGATAAGTAACATAGTCATTACCTTCGTGATGCTTGCAGGCGGTAGTTTTTCATTTGAATTTTTCTCATAGATGATTGTACCCGTATCTACTTCAATTAAAATTGCAGATTTTGCATTAGGAGCCAAGTCTAAGGCAGGTTCCTGTGCAAAGCTGGAAATGGGTAGTAAACATAGCATCATAGCAACCAACAGCGCAACCTTCTTTTGCATAATCTCCCTCCAAAAGTAAAATCGTTCAATGAATAAACTCTAATTCAATTCTAGTCTGGACATTTTGCTGGATATATATACCAAAGGAAGAGAACAAAAAAAAGAAAGTTCCGCAAAACAGAACTTTCTTCTTTTCTATATTATTTATCATTATAGATATGACAAGCTGTAAAATGACCAGGCTTAACTTCCTTCCACTCTGGTTCTTGCTTAGAACAAATATCCATCACTTTCGGACAACGAGTTCGGAAATGACAGCCAGATGGAGGATTCATTGGGCTCGGTACATCCCCCTGAAGCACAATTCGCTCACGACTGCGCTCTAACTCAGGGTCTGGGATCGGAATAGCAGATAATAGAGCTTCAGAGTAAGGATGAAGTGGTTCAGCATATAAAGTCTCACTCTCAGCCAACTCTACCATTTTACCAAGATACATAACCGCAACACGATCACTAATGTGTTTTACCATGGATAAGTCATGAGCAATAAATAAATAAGTTAATCCCATTTTATTCTGAAGCTCTTTTAACAGATTCACCACCTGAGCCTGAATAGATACGTCAAGGGCCGAAATGGGCTCATCACAGATGATAAACTTCGGTTCAACGGCAAGCGCACGAGCAATTCCGATACGTTGACGCTGACCCCCACTGAATTCGTGAGGAAAACGATTTATATGCTCAGGGTTCAAACCTACTAATTTTAAAAGTTCCTGGATACGCTGTTTGCGTTTTTCTCCAGTAGCTAATCCATGAATATCAATCGGTTCACCAATAATATCTCCCACCGTCATACGAGGATTAAGGGAAGCATACGGATCTTGGAAAATCATTTGGATCTCTTTACGCATTTCCTTTAATTGCTTAGGGGATAGCTTTTGGATGTCCTTCCCTTCAAACAGTACTTCTCCTTCCGTTGCATCGTACAAACGAAGAATGGTTCTACCAGCTGTTGACTTACCACATCCGGATTCTCCAACAAAACCAAGGGTCTCCCCGCGATGAATGACAAAGTCTAGGTTGTTTACTGCTTTAACAACGGAATCACCAGCATTAAAGAACTTTTTTAAGCCCTTTACTTCTAATAGTACTTCGCTATTCTTTTGTTTTTGTTTATCTTCACGAAGTTGTACTGACATCGCTTTTCACCCTCCTTCATCTGCTTGCGTAACTCTCACAAGCGTGTTCTAGCCCACAGTGGGACAATCTGTATTTTTACTTACTCAGACCCGACCGCACTAGGGTTGACTTCTTTAGCCATAGGATGGTTCAACCAGCAAGCAGCTTTATGGGTTTTACTCATATCCTCCATTTGAGGGTCCAGCTGAGTACAAACCTTCATAGCATAATCGCATCGTGGAGCAAACGCACACCCTGTTGGTGGGTTTAACAGATCTGGCGGAGTTCCAAAGATCGGAACAAGTTCCTCATCCTTTTTCAAGTCAAGGCGAGGTACTGATTTGAGTAAGCCTTTTGTATACGGATGTTTAGGAGAGTAGAAGATTTCATTCACTGTACCTGTTTCAATGACCTGTCCTGCATACATAACGACGACACGGTCACAGGTTTCCGCTACTACCCCTAGATCGTGAGTAATCAAGATAATAGATGTTCCTGTTTTCTCTTGAAGGTCCTTCATAAGATCCATGATCTGCGCTTGAATCGTTACGTCTAAAGCTGTTGTCGGTTCGTCGGCTATCAATAATTTAGGCTGACAAGCTAACGCAATCGCGATCATCGCACGCTGACGCATTCCCCCGCTAAACTCATGCGGGTATTGCTCAACACGAGCCTCGGGATTAGGAATTCCAACCAGGCGAAGCATTTCAATCGCTCTTTCTTTTGCTTCCGCTCTAGAGAGACCTTGATGCTTAACTAAGCCTTCCATAATTTGTCGCCCAATCGTCATCGTTGGATTAAGGGAAGTCATTGGATCCTGGAAGATCATCCCCATATCTTTTCCTCTGACTTTTTCCATCTCTTTATCGGATTTCTTTACGATATCTTCGCCTTGGAAGAGAATTTGACCCTGCTTGATTTGACCCGGAGGCATCGGGATCAATTTCATAATCGTTTGGGAGGTTACGGATTTACCACAACCAGATTCCCCTACAATGGCGACAGATTCCCCTTTGCCCACGTGAAAATTCACGCCACGAACGGCCTTTACTTCTCCTGCATACGTATTAAATGACACATGCAGGTCTTTGACTTCGAGGATTTTTTCCATTTCCTTATTTCACCTCCGATTATTTACGTAGACGAGGGTCTAGTGCATCACGCAATCCATCACCCAGTACGTTAAAGGCTAACATCGTGATACTGATAAAGATGGCTGGGAAAAATAAACGCCATGGATAGTAGCGAAGAGCTCCAAGACCATCACTTGCCATCGTACCCCAACTTGCAATGGGTGCTTGTACCCCTAGACCCAAAAAGCTCAAGAATGCTTCGGTAAATATCGCACTTGGCACCGTTAGAGTCATCGTAACAATAATGGGACCCATTGCGTTTGGAATCAAATGTTTGAATAGTATACGAGATGCACTTGCACCTAGAGAACGAGCGGCAAGAACATATTCGAGTTCTTTCAATTGAAGAATCTGACCTCTTACAATACGGGCCATTCCAATCCATCCGGTAATCGTCATAGCTACAATGATCGTGAATAATCCTTGCTCCATTACAACCATTAGCATGATTACAACTAGCAAATACGGAAGTCCGTTAAGAATGTCGGCAAAACGCATCATGAGATCGTCCACTTTACCGCCCTTAAAGCCGGCAATACCACCCCAGATAATTCCAATAATTAAATCGATAACAGCAGCAGTAATCCCGATAAATAAAGAAATACGTGCACCATACCATACTCGCGTAAACATATCGCGTCCCAAGTCGTCTGTACCAAACCAGTATTCTGCACTTGGTGCTAAGTTTTTAAGTTTTAAGTTCGTATCATAGTAGGTATAACCATTGATAGAAGGGCCAACTGTGGCCATAATGGCAAGGAAAACCAAAATCCATAAACCTACCATGGCTAATTTATTAGCTTTTAAGCGTCTCCAGGCATCTTTCCAGAAAGAAAGACTTGGCCGCGTGATTTCCTCTGCTTTGTTTAAGTCTTTTTGGACCGGTTGGAACAAGTCCTTCGTTAATTTCACTTGTTGTGACATGATCTATTTCCCCTTTCCGGAGAGTTTAATCCTAGGATCTATGATTCCGTAGAGGATATCTACCAACAAAATCATAAATAATAGAATTACACTATAAAATACGGTTGTACCCATAATAACCGTATAGTCACGGTTGCTTATACTTGTCACGAAGTGACTTCCGAGACCAGGGATACCAAAAATTCTCTCGATAACAAACGTCCCTGTCAAGATACTCGCGGACAAAGGCCCTAAGTACGTAATAACAGGCATTAGAGCATTACGCAATGCATGAACAAAAGTCGTTTTAAATTTGGTCAGTCCTTTTGCTTTAGCTGTTTTAATATAGTCTTGAGCTAATACTTCAAGCATATTGGAACGAGTCAAACGAGCAATAAAGGCCATCGGTAATGCTGCTAGAGCAAAAGCTGGCAATACGATCTGTTCAATCGAACCCCATCTAGCAACAGGGAACCATCCCAATTTCATAGCAAATATATATTGAGAGAACGTAGCTAAGATAAAGCTAGGCACAGAAATCCCTAGAACGGCAATGACCATAGCCGTATAATCCTGCCACTTATTGTGGTATAGAGCCGCAATCACACCCAATATCAATCCAAAACTTATAGCAATAAATAAGGCCGAAAGACCGAGTGTAAAGGAGACGGGAAAACCGTCATTAATAATATCATTTACTGTTCTTGCCTTATATTTAAATGATGGACCTAGTTCCCATGTTACAACGGATCCCAAATATTTCACATACTGCACATGTATAGGATCATTTAATCCATAATGCTCCATCATCGATTCCAAAATCTCTTTTGGAACAGCCTTCTCTGAAGTAAAAGGATCTCCAGGTATTGCCTTCATTAAGAAGAACGTGGCGCTGATAATAAGGAACAAAGAAAGAAACACAAATATTAAACGTCTTAATAAGTAGCGTGCCACCATTACACCTCCCATAAAACTTTCTGTTAATTCGACAACATTCGACTTTTCAGCTTTTCCCCAAATAGTAATCAAGGTATATGGCGAGTCCAAATAAGACTCAGCAACATATACCTTGAACACGCAACTTAGATGTTAACCATGATGTAGTACGCCTTGTAAGGCTGTTGTAATGGGGCTTTTATATTTGCGTGTTGATCTAAGCGGATCCTGAACACTCGCTCAATTACTCTATCATGTTCATTCATCTTAGATCAACACTAAAGAATTACCAGTCTAGATTATTCAATATAAGCGTACTTATAGTCTACATCTCCCAAACCATGTAGAAGGACGCCTTTTACTTTGTCATCCTTCACATAAGATTTGGTGTAGAAATAGATTGGTGCAATTGGCATTTCATCCATCAGAATTTGTTCAGCTTGAGCTAGAATTTGCTTACGCTTATCTGGATCAGCTTCAACTGCAGATTCGCCTAGTAAACGTTGGAAATCAGCATTTTCCCATAAGGTATCGTTGTTTCCGCCGTACTTATCTTTGTAAAGTTCTAAGAAGTTGATTGGATCATTAAAGTCTCCCAACCATCCCATACGTCCAACTTGGTAGTTTCCGCTATGCATTTCTTCTAGATATACTTTCCATTCCATATTTTCAAGTTTCACGTCAATACCAAATGCTTTCTTCCATTGGTCTTGGATAGCTTGAGCTATTTTTTGGTGACTTTCACTTGTGTTGTAGCTTAGTGTAACGTCCAATTCTTCCTTGGTCATCCCGAGCTCTTGAAGTCCTTCATCAAATAATTTCTTAGCAGTTTCTAAGTCGTTATCCTTGAAGTAGCCTTCATTCTTAAGTCCCATGGTTGGAGGAACCGCACCCATTGCAGGGATTTGATCTGCCTGCGTAACGTTGTCAATGATGGTTTGACGGTCCATTGCATAAGCAAAAGCTTTACGCATCTTAACATTGTTAAATGGTGGTTTTTCCGTTTGGAATTTATACCAGTAAGTTCCTGCAATTGGATAGATATTTAATCTACCTTGGTCCTTAAGTGTCGGAATCGCATCAGTTGGCAGGTCAGATGTTGGTGCACCAGCCCAATCCAATTCCCCATTCTCAAACATGTTGAATGCTGTAGCATGATCTTCAATCATAGCAAAAGTAATACGGTCAAGTTGAACTTTATCAGCATCCCAATATTGATCATTCTTCACGATTTCAGCAATATTGTTATGTTCCCACTTATCTAATTTAAATGCACCGTTTGATACATACTTATCCGTTGCATCATTCGCCCAATCTTTGTTAGCCTCTACAATATTCTTATTAACAGGCATATAAGTGTAGAAAGCAGTCAATTCTAGGAAGTAAGGAGTTGGATTCTCTAATTCTACAACCAATGTTCTCTCATCAGTAGCTTTAATTCCAACTTCGTTTACATCCTTGATTTCGCCCTTGTTAAATTTCTCCGCATTCTTAATTACATAGAGCTGGTAAGCATAGTTTGCTGCTGTTTCTGGAGCAAGGACGCGCTCCCACGCATATTCGAAGTCATAAGCAGTTACAGGGTCACCGTTAGACCATTTTGCATTTTCACGGATGGTGAAAGTGTAAGTCTTAAGGTCTTCGGAAACCTCAATTTTTTCAGCTGCTGCTTCATGAGGATTTTCATCTTCTCCAATACGAGTAAGACCCTCAAACATTTGGCGAATTAATGTTCCGGAAGTACTATCTTCAGCAAGACCTGGATCGAGCGTAGGAGGTTCGCTGTTGATGTTTAGACGCAATACTTGAGGTGCCTTATTCTCTTCTGTCGCACCTTGATCTGCGGGCTTGTCAGTGGATGGCTGAGCTGTGCTTCCGCCTCCACATGCTGTCAACACTAGGCTTGAAACCATAGCTGTAGACATTAACTTAACCAACGTCTGTTTCTTCATGTTGTGAGTACCCCCTAATGATTTTTGTTTGTGTTTATACTTCATCTCGCATCAAATCGGGTAACTAGTCGTCACAATCATCCGGTCTGATAAAAGAGAAAGAATCCTTGTACTGTTTTAACTCGATGGATACATCGGCAGAAATGATACCCTCAATCTTGGAGAGGTCATGGTTTACGAATAAAACCAACTCGTCATTCGAACGGAAGTAAGCTTGAATAATCAGATCATTGCGTCCTGAGAAAGCTCCGATAAAACGTACAGAAGGAAAATCTCTTAATTGAACGGCTACTCGTTCTTGCAGTCCTAATTGTGTCTTAATTCCAATAATGGCCTGAACGTTTAACCCTACTTTATTCGGATTGGTATGGATGATAAATTCAAACACTTCTTCTTCCTGCATCTTGTTAATGCGAGCTCGTATTGTCCCTTCGCTCACCTCTAGCAATTGAGCCATTTCCGTATAGGAACGGCGTCCATCCTCTTGTAACAACTGCAAGATTTCAAAGTCTAAACGATCTAGTTTTTTCATCATTATTTCTCCACTGTTATCCTTAACGTTTTGAGGGCCCCCGCGCATAAATACGATTATATCATTTTCTTCAATAATTTCTACGCATTTCGTAAAAAAAATAAATAGAACCAATCCTGATTTTATATAAATTCATATAACTGTATTTTTACTTAATATCAAAAAACAAAACTTTTGTTTCATCTGAATGTAAGCGATGTCACACGAATAAATATTAGTTCTCTGAATCTTAGAACTTTACGATCGAGATAAAAAACGTGCACCTCAGAGCTAGAAGTGCACGTTTTCATTAACATTATTGGCAATATTCTTCGATATTCGCAGGAATTATCTACGCTATAATTCTTTCACAATTCCTTTTACTAACCCTAAAAATTTTTCTTTGGCTTTTTCTGCGGTTTCCATTACCTCTTCATGAGTAAGCGGCTGAGGCAATATTCCTGCAGCCATATTGCTTATGCAAGATATTCCCAAAACCTTCATCCCGCTATGGCGCGCCACTATGACTTCCGGCACCGTAGACATTCCCACAGCATCTGCACCAAGCATACGCAACATCCGAATCTCAGCCGGGGTTTCATAGCTAGGTCCCGTTAACCCTGCATATATTCCTTTTTTCACTTCAATCCCTTGCTCTTTCGCTACTTGTTCAGCTAATTGAACAAGCTCTTTAGAGTAGGCCTCTGACATATCTGGGAATCGTACGCCCAACCTCGAGTCATGTGGACCGATCAGCGGATTTCTACCTGTCATATTGATGTGATCTTCAATAAGCATCAGTTCCCCAGGTTCAAAGCTCGTATTGATTCCACCTGCGGCATTTGTAACTAAGATTTTCTGAACCCCTATCGCCGCCATAACCCGTACAGGAAAAGTCACCGTATCTAGAGAATACCCCTCGTAATAATGGAATCTACCTTGCATGGCCACGACCAGCTTTCCGTTCAACTGTCCAATAACCAGTTGCCCCTTATGTCCTTCCACGGTGGAGGTGGGGAAATGAGGGATCTCATGATAAGGGATCGCAATAGGATTTTCAATTTCATCAGCAAGTACGCCGAGACCCGACCCGAGAATAAGTCCGATCTCTGGAGCCTCATGAAGTTGGGCAAGAATATATTCTTTTGTCTCCTGAATTTGCTCTATAGTTTGCATCTTATAATCCTCCTAGGTTCTTAAGAAAACTATTACCAATTTCCGGCTTCGTAATGCCAAAGTTTTCTGCTACTGTAGCACCAATATCAGCAAAGGTCTCACGAATACCCAAATTCTCTCCTTGGGTCATTCCAGGATGAACACAAAGGATGGGAACATATTCCCTTGTATGATCCGTTCCCGGATGCACAGGATCATTGCCATGGTCCGCGGTGAGAATGAGTAAGTCGTTCTCTTTTAACTTCCCTAGAATTTCTGGCAGTCGCTCATCAAACTCAACAAGTGCTTGTCCGTAACCCAGAGGGTCTCGGCGATGTCCGAACAAGGCATCAAAGTCAACTAGGTTTAAGAAAGCAAGACCTTTAAAATCCCTCTCCATTACCTCAAGCAGTTTATTCACACCATCCATATTGTCCTTGGTCTTTACAGAATCGCTAACTCCTTCACCCGCATAGATATCTGAGATTTTACCTATGGCAATGGAATCATACCCGGCTTCGAGTAGGCTGTTCATCACGGTCTTTCCTGGTGGCTTTAACGAATAATCTCGGCGGTTGGCTGTTCGTTTGAATTGACCAGCTTGACCTACGAAGGGACGAGCAATGACTCTTAATACAGGAAAATCGCTATCTTCCATTGTAAGCTCTCTAGCCACTTCACAAATTTTATAAAGCTCGTCTAGAGGAACGACTTCTTCATGGGCAGCAATTTGAAAGACCGAGTCGGCTGATGTATACACAATGACATCCCCTGTGTTTACATGCTCCTCTCCTAATTCTTCAATGATCTCTGTACCTGAAGCAGGCTTGTTTCCTAATACACCACGACCAATTCGCTTAGAAAAGGCCTCAATCAATTTTGCTGGAAATCCATTTGGGTATGTATGAAAAGGAGTAGATACCTTGAGGCCCATGAGCTCCCAATGCCCCGTGCTCGTATCCTTGCCTACTGATACTTCAGCCATCTTGCCGTAGTGCGCTTGTGGCGCCGCCAGGGCTTCAATTCCTAGAAGCGGTTCGATGTTTCCTAGTCCCAATGCTTGCATATTAGGAACTTTTAGTCCATTCATCTTTTCAGCAATATGACCTAACGTATGAGAACCTTTATCCCCGAACTGATCAGCATCAGGCAACTCGCCAATGCCAACGCTATCTAATACAATTAAAAAAATACGACTAAACAATCTGTTTTACCCCCTGAACAAATCATATTTACTTTTTTCATTTTCCCCAACTCATTCACATTTTACCGAAAAAGAACATTATAAATGTTCTTGTCCAGGCAGACAAAAAAACGCTCGGAATCGAAACGATTGACCCACACCTAGGTCTCTTCCGAAGAGCGAAATATTCAAGCCCTTGGGTGTGCCTTTGAATAGACTTCCCGAAGCCTCGGCTTGGTAATTTGTGTATAGATTTGTGTAGTGGAGATATCGGCATGACCCAGCATTTCTTGGACCGACCTTAAATCTGCTCCATTCTCTAGGAGATGAGCAGCAAAGGAGTGTCTTAACGTATGAGGCGTAATGTCCTTACTAATATTCGCCTTGTCGGCATACTTCTTAATCAGCTTCCAAAACCCTTGTCTAGACAGTCTCTTTCCTTGTTGATTCAGGAATAACGCTTGTTCATCCTTATCCTTAATAAATCCAGGTCTTCCCTTTAGTAAATAACTCCCTAGTGTATCAATGGCATATTTCCCAAGAGGAATAATTCTCTCGCGATTCTTGTTCGTACACTTGACATAGCCAAGTTCTAGATTAACCTCTTCCAGATCAACGGCTAACATCTCAGACACCTTAGCTCCTGAAGCATAGAGAAGTTCAAGCATTGCTTTATCTCTTAATCCTGCCGGATCATGAAGATCAGGCGAGCTCATTAATCGTTCAACCTCGTTTACGGTTAAAATCTTAGGTAGCTTCTTCTCTACCTTCGGCGATTCAAGATGAATAGTAGGATCTCTATATAAAACTTGTTCTCTTAGCAAATATGAATAAAAGGATCGAATGGATGCCAAGTGCCGAGAGATAGTAGAGGCAGCTCGACCCTTCTCTTTTAGGTAATAAAGAAACTGAGTCAGATCGTCTTCCTTTACTTTTTTCAGGTCGAAAACATGTTTGGATTCCAGGAAGTCAACGTAGAGAAGAAGATCTCTGCGATAAGAGTCTATCGAATTCTTAGCAAGTCCTTTCTCTGTTTGCAGGTAGGTCATAAACTGATTCAACCATGTTTCCATTGCGGTTCTCCTTTATTGGCAGATTAGAATTTGTTAGATGTCTCGCATTCTTTATCTGCATAAGTGCAACATTTTCTAATAGAAGTATTCCACTTCCCTCTTTTATTTTCCTGCATGACCTTCGGATTTTCTCATTCTCCGTACCAATAGAATAATTTGAGCCTTTCAATCGCTCCATATTCTGTTCTGGGATACAGGTGATCTTCCACTTTCATCACCTTCACCGCCCTTCCTTCTGGCTTCCTATAAGGATTGCTTGGTTTTATTACATCCGAGAAAAAGGATATTACACTAAAAAAGATAAACGTCGTTACGACAAAGATGATAATCAGTCTGACTCCTTCAAATAATCTTCGAAAAGATATAAACATAACCCACCGCCCAATTCCTTTCGGACAAGATTGATTCATTTTTATTCCTATTATGGGCGAATTATACATATTAGAAACAAAAAAAGAATCGCTAGGCGATTCCCTTCACATTTCTATTCCGCTTCACCTTGGCAGCGATGACATACCCCATGGAAAGTTAAGCGGTGATCTGTAATTCTAAAGTTAAAGTCTCTTTCTACAATTTCTTCAACCTCATCGAGCAGATCATCTTCAATTTCATCCACTGTACCGCATTGTACGCATATAAGATGGTGATGGTGGTGTGCCTGGTTCTCTGCTCGGAACTCGTATCTCGCTACACCATCTCCAAAATTTATTTTATGAATGACTTTAAGCTCGCTCAATAATTCCAATGTTCGATAGACGGTAGCGAGGCCAATTTCAGGGGCCTTCTCCTTAACAAGCAAATACACATCTTCTGCACTAAGATGATCTTCCTCATTCTCCAATAAAACTTTGACCGTGGCTTCCCGCTGGGGTGTCAGTTTATATCCATGTGAATGCAATTGTTGTTTAATCCGGTCTATTCTTTCTTCCACGTCTATTCCTCCCCACAACTTGAACGCCATTGTCTATTTGTCGTCCTATCCGGCCACAAGTACTCGGTTATCACTTCATCCATTATAGAAGAGGCACGTAAAAGAAGTCAAATATGAAATTTGCTCATGGGCAAGACTCTATCATTTCATAACATGGCTGACAATTTGCTTCATGATCTGGGGAGAAACAAAAGCTTCGAACATGGAACTCACACTCAGTAGAACTCCCATGAATACAATCAACGCCGAGTATCGGAGGAAATGTTGGTAAATAGGCTCCCCTCTCCTTAAAAATCGAGAACGTATCAGCCGAAGAGAAAAGGAGATGCCAGCCGTGCCTACAATAATAATGGCTGGAATCGCGATAAGGTTTTGCGGAAGAACGGACAAACCCGCGAGTACGAGGCCGTTCCAGCTCCATTGGTTCACGAGAAACCCTACGGTAAAGCCGATTACTAATCCTTTGAGAAACACCATAACCAGAATCACTGGAAGCCCAATAATAGATAACCCTAGAATCCACATGAACCCAATGTATTTCAGATGGTCCCCTATGGAATGTTGGAAAGCTATTCGAGGATTCGTATCCGCTCCCTGATGCATTACTTGAAAAAACTCCCCAAGATATCCTGACAGCTCTTGCTTTTGTGTGAGGGACAAGGAGTTTACAATAACAGAGCCAAAGCTTACCCCCATGGTAAAGAGGACAATAATGAATAGGTAGAGAGAAAGGTTTTCCCTAAGATGCAATTGTATAGTTTGTCCAAATTTACTTTGCCGCATCCTATACCTCCCAAAAATCCGCTGTATCTGTTGGTTTATATATTCACTGTATGCGAACGGACAAACAGATATGAATAAACTTAGGAAAGGATTTTTCCGTAGCGGCCTCCTCCGCCAACTTCAAGCACCATTTCTCCTGAACGGTTTTTTAGAATCAGGTTCGCGACTTTTTCTCCTACGACCGATGCCAATTCCTCCTGTTTGGCAACATGCAGGATATTCATTTCCGTCTTGAAGTGGAAAAGCAGCTCCTCCATCTTCTTCGGTCCTAAGCCAGGAATAAATTCCAATGGCACCTGATGAATATAAGCTGGCCGATGAGGGGGATGGACGGGTGTTACACGATCCGCAATTTCGATCAGGCGATTATATACCCCAGTTATGAGTTGAAGATGTCCGCAATAGGGACATCTTCCTTCTGCATGCTCCCGAACCAGCTCTTCACATCTGGCGCACCTCGTCATATGATACTTCCCTAACTTAGGATGCAACCCATAATTGGCAGTGACTTTTCTGCCATCCTCTCGCAACAAAGCCATGAATAATTCCTTGAAGGAGCACTCCTGCATTTGCATTTTTTGGTACTCCCGTGCGATTTTGGGTAAGGAATGAGCATCTGAATTTGTAACGAAAGTCTTATTAGCCAATTCAGATAAACAATCTGCCATTTCCGAATCAGAGCTTAATCCTAGTTCCACTGCTGGAATGCGAGAAGTATCCAACAGCTCCTCCATCGATGAACTACAGTTACCGTATATACTTTTGAAAGGAGTGAAGATATGGGCAGGAATCATGAATCCCTCCCCTAGGGAAACCCGATCTTGCAGCTCTTGTGCCGTTGTATAGGCGCGTTGCGTGCTAAGTTGAATATTTTTAACTCGTTTAGCTAGCCAAGAGGAAAATTCCTTCATGTCTCTGACCGTAGGAAAATAAACGAGGAAGTGGGCGGTTCCACGAGTTTCAAATCGCAGTTCCACCTCACTTCCTAAAATAATCGTGGTGTCTTTATATCTCAGACCTCCTCTTGGCAACTCTTGGACAAGGCCGGCCTGAATCAAATCGGCCATCTCCTCTAGCACCTCTGGGGAGTGCATATCAATAATGCCAACCATATCTAAGCCCTTCCGATCAGCCGCTTCTTCAAGGATCCTAGAAAAGGTCAAAGTCTTGGATGCGGTAATTTTGACAGCCTTCCCCTTATAGGTACGGCCAATATGGATATGGAGGTCTGAAAAGTATTCTCTCATCCCACTTACCTCTTTAATAAAGTATTTTCCCAGTAGTATATGGCAAATATCGTTTTTGCATCAATAATATCGCCACTTTGAATATACTCAAATGCTTGCTCCAGTGTGACTTCCACGAGATCTACAAACTCATCTTGATCTGGCTGTGCATCCCCAGACTCAAGGCCACTAGCCTCATAAATATGAATGATTTCGTTGGCAAATCCTGGCGATGTGTAAAAAGAGCTAACAAACTTCATTTCCTCTGCCCTATAGCCCGTTTCCTCGATAAGTTCTCGCTCCGCACAAACTAATGGCTCTTCTCCCTTTTCTAGCTTTCCTGCAGGTATCTCTAAGATCGTTTTCTCTAAAGGCTTGCGAAATTGCCTAACCATAATCATTCGATTCTCGGGCGTAATCGCGATCACGGCGACAGCTCCTGGATGCCGGACGATCTCGCGTTTTGCCAGCTTTCCGTTAGGCAGCTCCACTTCGTCTACTTGAAGAGTAATCACTTTCCCCTCAAAAATCACATCGCTTTTTACTGTTTTTTCATTAAATTTGCTCATGGTAGATCCTCCTTCAGTTCTAGCTTGTCCTTTCAGTTCATATGCTCATAGAAACCTTGGCGCTGTCATTAATAAAACTCATATCCCCATGTAATAGGAGGAGTCATTTATGAAGATTTATTACCATTCTAATACAATTCGCCTTTCAGGGAAAGTTTGGGAAATTCGTGAGAAACTTAAGGAATGGTCGAAGCTTTCCATAACACTCCAAGAGCTTCTGAATCAGAAAGGACACTAGCTTCTGCGCGTTGAATAAACATGGCAAAATCAGCAGCCAACCCTACCGACTCATAAAACAACGGGTCGTCCTGGAAGGACCTCCCCATCGTAGTAATAGCATAAGGATATTGACTTAAGCACGCCTCTAATCGGTGAATTTTTTCCCTGTTTCCGCGGATCCATCGATGCAAAGAGGCTGAAGTATCGCTCTTCGAGGCAACATCCTCTAGGATCGGTACGTATACAGGAGCCAGCGTATGTTGAAGTACCGTCAAGGTATGGTGACTAATCCCCTGATGCCTTTTGCGTAAGTCCGCTTCTCCCACTCGTGGTATCGACACTGGTAATCCTTTTAAGGTATGGGTTGCATGGAGAATCTCTACTTGTTCCATTCCTGAGAATCCAAGAGGAGTGCCTGTTCCAACTATTCCTGGCCCCATTAAAACCAAGGTGATATCCGCTCGAAGTATATGTTTTGCTGCTAGAAGTCCCGTATAAATATTCACGGCCTCCAAGTCTCCACCAAAAGAATGACCAATGGTAATCGTTCCATCCAGCCAGCCATTTTCATTTAGTCGTTCCACGTGCTTACTAAATGCCATCGGAAGAGAGGCCTTATCTGTCATAATATAAGCGATGCGTAGGGACGGGTCTATTTTCTTAATATATGTAACCACAATAGGCAGCATACTATGTAGACCACCTACTAGAACAGGCATCCCTTCTATTGATTGATGTTGAAGAAACTTTTCGTGATAGGGACTCCCTTGTTCTTCACAAGAACCGGTTGCGAGTTGGTGGGGAGTATATCTTAATTTCATAATATGGTGACTAACCTTGATCGAACTATTTATTTCACTATCTAGGTTATGCATAATAAAGTGATATCCTCCGGTGCCTAACCCTAATGCTACTGCCGTCGTATTTACCACAACACGATGCCCAATTGCTGATACCCCTGTTATCAACGGATAATTGATGGCTTTTTCACGTTTGCCATTAATATCTACGTAAACTTCTTGAATCTCATCTTTACTTCGAATAATATCTGTAACTATTCCATGAGCAGTTTGTATCATAAGACTCCTCCGTCATAAGCCCATATAAATTAGGGAACATTTAATTTAATACTTCTTACATGGAGGTTATGATGACATGGACCAACACATTCACACTAATTTCACATCCACTACGGAAGCAGAACGGGCAAAGGAATATTTAGTAAGCGCGGGATTCAATCAAGTGACCATCGACGGCACCCAAATGAAAGTAATGACGAATGAGGAGAACTGGATTGCCGCCTATGAAATTTTAAACGGCCTAGGAGGGAGCTTTCAGGAAGGTGAATCAATGCCTCCAGGCTTTATGGAGCACTATCAGTTGGAGGGGGACGGTGAGGAAGGGGATCCTGGGCAGGAAGTGGACATGGTAGATGCAGACAGATATATAGATATCAATTTAGGCTACGGCGATTTTGAAATTATTGAACCGTACACTTTACATGATTACAATAAATTGACGCAGGATTAGGTGATCTAAGATTGCGGCATTTCTGGAATATAAGGGCCTCATTACTGCTGTTTGAGGCCCTCATTTTCCCTTATCCCTCTATAGCTGTCTGTACTAGCGCAACAACTAATTCTGCTGCTTTATTTAACTCTTCAATCGGCATTCTCTCGTTGGTGGTGTGAATTTCCTCGTAACCAATGGCCATGTTTACAGTCGGGATGCCAAATCCAGCTACCACATTCGCGTCACTTCCGCCGCCACTAGATAACAAACGAGGGCTACGTCCTACTCTCTTGACCGCCTCCATCGCTTTCTGTGTCACAAGGTGTTCTTCTCCAAATTTAAATCCTGGGTACATCACCTGAACATCTACATCGATTTCCGTGTTGAATTCTTCTGCAGCATCAGCGAAGGCTTTTTTCATCTTTTCTACTTGGGCCTCCATTTTTTCTGGGACGATGCTGCGTGCCTCAGCTAATACATCTACTCTTGGGCAGACGATGTTCGTCGCTTGCCCCCCTTGAATGATCCCGATATTCGCTGTTGTTTCCTCATCAATTCGACCCAATGGCATTCTCATAATCGCTCGGCTAGCTACTTGAATAGCACTGATTCCGCTTTCAGGATTTACCCCTGCATGAGCAGCCTTCCCATGAACAACTGCCTTAATCTTCGCTTGAGTTGGTGCTGCAATAATAATATCTCCCACTTTACCATTGCTGTCCAAGGCAAACCCGTAGTCCGCTTTCAGGAGGGATGAGTCTAACGCTTTTGCTCCAACTAAACCTGACTCTTCCCCAACTGTTATTAATAATTGGATAGTCCCGTGAGTTGTATTCTGCTCTTTCAAGGCACGCAACCCTTCTAGTATCGCTGCAATTCCGGCTTTGTCATCACTCCCGAGAATGGTTGTACCGTCAGATACGACATACCCGTCCTTCACACTTGGCTTAATTCCTTTCCCAGGTGTAACGGTATCCATATGACAAGTGAAGTAGATGGTTGGTCCTTCTACATTCCCTGGCAATGTCGCGACGAGGTTCCCAGCCCCATGACCTGTAATGGATGTAGTATCATCCTCAATAACTTCCAAACCAAGAGCTGTAAGTTTATCTTTAAGTACATCACAAATTTCTCTTTCGTATTTGGTTTCGCTATCAATTTGTACAAGTTCCATGAACTCTTGAAGTAATCTCTCAGGGTTAATCATTATGTATCCTCCTTAGATTATAGAAAAAGCATGTTCTATACTATCCCATTATTATAGCTTTCTACTTCTTGAATTTCCATTACTCGCCATTCCGATGATGCTCATCCTTTCCCGGCTGACAGAGCTCTAACAATACCCCATTTGTTGATTTAGGATGTAAGAAAGCGACTAAATTGCCGTGAGCACCAGGCTTTGGCACTTCGTGAATTAATCGGATTCCCTTTTCTTTAAGGTCTTGTAAACGCTCAACCGAATTATCTACCTGTAACGCAATATGATGAATCCCTTCTCCTTTTTTATCAATAAATTGGGCAATGGGGCTATCCGGGCTTGTCGCTTCTAACAGTTCTAGACGAGTCTCTCCGATTTCTAAGAAGGCCACGCGAACCTTTTCACTTTCCACCGTTTCATACCCAAGCAGCTTTAAGCCGAGCAATTCAGTATAAAATGGAACAGATTCCTCAAGACTTCTAACTGCAATACCAATATGCTCGATCTGCTTTGGCGGTTTAACAGACATAATTACAGCCCCTCTACTATGTTAATTTATATATTTGTTCTAGACTTTCAAGAAAAGTCCTGCTGTTTTCTCTGCCTACTTTTGTTTACAGGCCCCATGTAAACGTACTATAATAGTATTCTAGGATTGGTAATTAAACTAAAAAATAGGTGTTGCTCGCATGCCCAAATCACGTGGGATCCCTGATTTCCTTTTACTTTTCATGACATTAGCCTTAGTCGGATTCGGCATACTCATGGTCTTTAGCGCTAGTTATATACTTGCTTATAACGATCCCAATTATAGCGACAGTCTCTACTTTGTTAAGAAACAAGTCACTTGGGCTGTCCTTGGATCCATCATGATGCTAGTGACCATGAACATCCCTTATACGTTCTATAAAA
Organism: Ammoniphilus sp. CFH 90114; assembly: GCF_004123195.1. Taxonomy (NCBI): domain Bacteria; kingdom Bacillati; phylum Bacillota; class Bacilli; order Caryophanales; family Paenibacillaceae; genus Ammoniphilus; species Ammoniphilus sp. CFH 90114. Next base: position 394,491 of record NZ_SDLI01000002.1, on the reverse strand, counting down.
AAAATTTTCCTATCATCGTTATCCTTTCTTTTTGTTTGCTCTTTCTCGTTTACACCCCACTTGGTGTGGTGATTAACGGGGCACGCAGCTGGGTGAGATTAGGTTCCTTTTCCTTTCAACCAGCGGAATTTGCTAAGCTCGGATTAATTATCTACTTAGCCGGTCTGATTGCAAAAAAAGGGGACAAGTTCCGTACATGGAAGAAAGGTCTCTTCCCGGCCCTTATCGTCAGTGGTACTTTTTTTATTGCGATTGCAGAGCATGACTTTGGTGGTGGCTTTATCCTTTTTGCCAGTGCTTTAGCTGTTATATTTGCAGGGGGCGCGCATTTGAAGCAATTAGCAACCCTCTGTATTCCAGTTGCCGTGGCAGCCCTGCTGTTGGTCATCACAACTCCGTATCGTCTGACTAGGATCACGACCTTCCTAGATCCTTGGAATGACGGCATGAACGGCCTAGGAACCGGATTCCAGCTGATTCAGTCTTTGTACGCGATTGCGCATGGATCTTATTACGGTGTAGGGTTCGGCAAGAGTATTCAAAAATACTTATATTTACCTTATCCCCAAACTGATTTTATCTTTGCCGTAATAGCTGAAGAATTTGGTTTGGTTGGATGCCTTGTGTTTATCTTATTTTTTGTTTTATTCTTATGGCGAATTATTCATATCACATTGAAGTGTCAAGATACTTTTGCTCAGCTTGTTGGAATTGGTGTCGTCAGTATGATTTCGATTCAGACCTTTATTAATATTGGTGGAGTTACCGGGATCATCCCGATTACAGGTGTGACGCTCCCCTTTATTAGTTACGGGGGAACCTCCCTATTAATCTGTATGATTAGTATGGGTATCATTCTGAGCATTTCTAGGGAAATCTCGAAGAAATCAGTAGACAATAAGCCTTCAGCGAAAGGGCTTAGTATAGGAGGTTAATATGATTCCAAAGAAGTATATAAAGATGGTCGTCTATTTAATTATTGTGACCATGTTGCTATCCACCCTCATTATGGGTGTAGGATTTTTTTATTAAAGCTTACGTCTAAGCGTAACGGGTTCCGTTTAGGGCGCAAGCAAGGGCATTACAACTATAATCACATCAAAATTCGCAGTTAAAATCACAAAAACAGGACTTCTCCCAACTGTTATGTTGGAAGAAGTCCTGTTTTAATTTAATCTGCATTATTGCTAACGAATCCCGATAGTGAAAAGCTTGTATTCTGACAGACTCCAATAGAAGCTCTTCTTAGTAAATCTTCGTACCTGGTCCATAGGCTTCTAGTTTCGTCTTCACACTCTGCAGAAATCTTCCACACACCAGTCCATCAAGAATGCGATGGTCCAATGACAAGCATAGATTGACCATATCACGAATCGCGATCATACTCTCATCGATAACGGCAGGTCTCTTTACTATGGATTCCATACTCAAAATGGCCGCTTGAGGCTGATTAATGATAGGAGCAGACAGGACAGATCCGAATGAGCCAGTATTATTGCAAGTAAAGGTACCCCCTGCCATATCCTCTATGGTTAGCTTACCCGCTCGAGTCTTCCGGGCTAATTCATCTATAGCCTTAGCGAGGCCATAAATACTTTTCTGGTCCGCGTCGCGAAGAACTGGAACGTAAAGAGCATCGTCAGTCGCCACAGCTATAGAAATGTTAATGGCCTTCTTGATTATGATTTTATCTCCACCCCACGCAGCGTTCATAATGGGGAACTCTTTTATCGATTCTACCACGGCCTTTATAAAGAAAGGCAAAAAAGTAAGGTTAAAGCCTTCTCTCTTCTTAAAGTCATCCTTGACTTCATTTCGCCATTTCACCAGATTCGTGACATCACATTCTATCATGGTCCATGCATGTGGAGCATCGTGTTTGCTTTGAACCATGCGGGTGGCAATCGTGCGACGGACACCGGTTAAAGGTAGAACCTCGTCACCTTCTCTGAGCATAGCATCAGATGCTTTCTTCGTGATGACAGCAGATTCAACCTGAGGGGATAAAGCCGGTTCGTTAGCAATCGACTTAACGTCAAGGTCTTGTTGGCCTCCTCCTTGATCAATGACCGCTTGCACGTCCTTTCGTGTGATTCTACCTCCAGCTCCCGTTCCTTGAATTCTGCCTAAATCTATATGATGATCCTGAGCTAGCTTCAGAACCGCTGGAGAATACCGTTGCTTCATCGATTCCTCAGAACCAACTCTTGCTGTAGTATGGGGATCAGTCTTCACTTTCTCATCTGTTTTCTCTATAGCTTCTTCTCCGTTTGTGGAAATATAGCATATCAGTGTACCTACCGCTACCGTATCCCCTTCCGGAATGACAATCTGTGTAATAATGCCGCTTAACGTGGACGGGACTTCCGCGTTTACCTTATCGGTATTCACTTCGCAAAGAGCCTCATATTTATTTACCCTATCCCCTACTTTGACTAGCCACTTTGAGATAGTGCCTTCAGTCACACTCTCACCAAGCTGGGGCATTAACACTTGTTCCGCCATACGAACCTCCTTGTGAACGTTAGAATTGAGCCAATTCCTTCATAGCAAGGTACACTTTATCGGGATTTAACATGAAGAATTTTTCCATGGGGGGACTATATGGCATAGCCGGTACATCGGGACCACATAGGCGCTTGATCGGGGCATCCAATTCGAATAAGCATTCTTCAGCAATCACGGCGGATACCTCAGCTCCTACACCTCCCTCTTTGTTATCCTCGTGGATAATAAGCACTTTCCCCGTTTTCCTCGCAGCCTGCACAATGGATTCCTTATCTAACGGATAAAGTGTACGCAAGTCTAAAATATGAGCACTAAACCCATCTGCTTCTAATTTTTCTGCAGCTTGAAGGGCGAAATGAAGCGTTAATCCGTAAGAAATGACCGTAATGTCCTCTCCTTCTCGTTTTACGTCCGCAGTTCCGATGGGAAGCGTATAATCTGTATCTGGTACTTCTCCCTTAATAAGGCGATAGCAACGCTTATGTTCAAAGAAGAGAACGGGGTCTTCATCGCGGATAGCAGCCTTTAGTAACCCCTTTGCATCATAGGGAGTAGAAGGGGCCACGACTTTAAGACCCGGTGTGTTGCAAAACATGGCTTCTACACTTTGCGAGTGATAGAGCGCACCATGTACACCCCCTCCATAAGGTGCACGAATGACTAATGGACAGTTCCAGTCCGAGTTTGAACGATATCGCATTTTCGCTGCTTCACTTACAATTTGATTTACAGCAGGCATGATGAAATCGGCAAACTGAATCTCCGCTACAGGCTTCAATCCGTAGGCAGCTGCACCAATAGCTACCCCTACGATGGCTGACTCAGCCAAAGGTGTATCGATCACACGCTGCTCCCCAAACTCTTCATAGAGTCCTTGTGTAGCACGAAATACCCCTCCCCTAACTCCAACATCTTCCCCCAAAATGAACACTTTTTTATCCCGTTGCATTTCTTCACGCAGGGCCTGCGTCACGGCATCAATATAGGAAATGACTGGCATACCTTCTCCTCCTTTATGCTTAGCACTCCATTCGCTTAGGGGTTGGCGTTAAGCTTTTTCCTTATAGACGTGGTTAAGCGTGCTTTCAGGTGTTGGATAAGGTGCATTTTCTGCGTATTCCGTCCCCTCATCTACTTCCTTCGCCACTCGGTCATGAATGACGTTTTCCATGGCTTCGTCAAGAGCCCCTGTTTCCTTTAAGTATCTATTGAAAAGTAAGAGCGGATCCCTTTCTTTGGCTTTTTCTACTTCATCACGTGAACGATAAGCACGATCATCATCATCGCTGGAATGAGGGACCAACCGATACGTTACAGCTTCAACTAAGGTTGGACCTTCCCCATTTCTAGCTCGATCCACAGCTTGCTTCGTAGCTTTGTAGACCTCTAATGGATCATTTCCGTTTATACTGATACCAGGAAAACCGTAGCCTTTTGCTCGATCTGCAATGCTCTCGCAAGCTACTTGTTTCGATAAGGGAACGGAAATTGCATATTTATTGTTCTCGCAGAAGAAAATAACAGGTAAACGGTGAACCCCAGCAAAATTGGCCCCTTCATGGAAATCACCCTGGTTGCTGGAACCCTCGCCAAAAGAGGTGAATACCACAAGGTCCTTGCCCTCCATCCGGCCGGCGAGAGCCATGCCCACTGCATGGGGAACCTGCGTAGTGACAGGACTTGAACCTGTTAAAATACGATATTTTTTTGAACCAAAGTGTCCCGGCATCTGACGTCCTCCACTATTGGGGTCCTCAAGCTTTGCAAAAGCAGATAACATGAGTTCTCGAGCTGTCATCCCAAATACAGTAACGACACCCATATCCCGATAGTAAGGGCAGATATAATCCTTCGATTTATCAAAGGCAAATGCCGCTCCGACTTGGGCCGCTTCCTGACCTTGACAGGAGATAACGAAAGGGATTTTTCCAGCTCGATTAAGAAGCCACATCCGTTCATCTACTTTTCGAGACAACAACATATAGTAATACATTTGCCTAACTTGCTCGTCAGATAATCCTAACTCATGATGCCTGTTCTTACTCATATTTGATCCTCCTTTAGGCTTGACGAAGTTTTATCGTTACGAGTGAATGGCTTTACCATTGAGAGCCAGTGCAGCTTCTCCCATGATTTCTGACAAGGAAGGATGAGGATGAATGGTATGGCTAATTTCCCAAGGAGTGGCATTTAATACAGTAGCTAGTGCTCCTTCTGCGATTAAATCAGAAACATGGGGACCAATCATATGCACACCAATAAGATCGTCTGTCTTTTCATCTGAGATCAATTTAACAAACCCATCAGATTCCCCATGAACCAGAGCCTTCCCGATTGCTCGAAAGTGGAAAACACCGGTTTTCACGCTTAATCCTTTTACTTTAGCCTCCTCTTCGGTTAGACCAACGTTGGCTACTTCAGGTCGGCTATAGGTTACTTTAGGTACCTTACTATAATCCAAGGAGGAGACATCGAGTCCAGCCATATGCTCTACAGCCTTCATCCCTTCGTGAGAAGCGACATGAGCCAGCTGCAGTCCACCAATAACATCACCTATAGCATAGATATGGTTCTCAGCAGTCTGAAAATATGGATTAACCTGGATATAGCCACCTTCTACTTTTGCGTCTGTGTTGTCTAAACCGATGTTTTCCACATTCGCCATCCGACCGACACAGATCAACAGTTTTTCCGCATGAATTTCTAAGCTACCAGACTTCTTATCAGCCTTGATGGACACGCCATTATCCCCTTTAGTCAGAGATTCCGGTAATACTCTTGCACCTGTGTGGATGGTTATTTTCCTCTTTTTCAGTAATCGGGCCATTTCCTTGCTAATATCCGCATCTTCTAGAGGAAGAATCCGTTCAGCAAACTCTACGATTTGCACCTCAACACCCAAATCATTTAACATGGAGGCCCACTCAATTCCTATCACTCCACCGCCGACAATGATGATAGACTTTGGCAATTGCTCAAGTTGCAACGCCTCATCGCTTGTTAACACGTACTCACCGTCTATATCAAGCCCTGGTAGGGTTCTCGGCCTTGAACCTGTAGCCACTAAGAGATACTTGGGTACGAGAATCTCTGAATCTCCATCCTTCTTCGTTACAGCCACAGCGCCTGCTTGCGGGGAGAAAATGGAAGGACCCATAATTCGCCCTTCCCCATGAAAGACACTAATCTTCCCCTTTTTCATTAGTTGTTGAACACCTCTGTGTAACTGATCCACAATCTTCTGCTTACGCTCCTGCATTTTTCTAAAGTTAGCGGCTAAACCTTCGATCTCTATGCCATATTCATTACTTCGAGTCATAGTATGGTAGACTTCAGCTGAACGGAGGAGTGCTTTACTTGGAATGCATCCCCGATGCAGACAAGTACCACCCAATTTGTCTTTCTCTACTACTGCCACTTTCATACCGAGCTGACTAGCACGAATTGCAGAAACATAGCCACCGGTGCCTCCTCCTAATACAACCAAATCAAATTCATTTGCTGACATCCCCCATACACCTCTCTTATTTTTCAATTACTTCTTCTATACGTTGGACATGGCCTGGGTATTCCAATGCTTGCTCTTCCTCTCTTAAAACCCGAAGCCCTCCTTGCGCAAGCGCTTGCAATTCATTTTCTCCTGGCACGATAGTAACGGGAGCAATCCAACGCACTTGGCTCTCTATCCATTGCATGAGATGACGGCTATACGCAAGGCCACCAGTAAGGATCACGACATCTACATGGCCTTGCAAGACAGTAGCTAAGGCGCCAATTTCCTTAGAGATCTGATACGCCATAGCCTTATAGACCCGTGTTGCTTTAGGATCACCCGAAGCTATTCGAGCCTCGACTACTCTCGCGTCATTCGTACCTAAATACCCGACTAATCCACCTTGGCCTACAAGCCATCTCATTACTTCATCCATTGTGTACTTCCCTGAATAACATACCTTCACGATATCCGAAACAGGCAATGTGCCTGCTCTCTCAGGTGAAAATGGCCCCTCTCCAGCCAAAGCGTTATTAACATCAACGACCCTGCCTCTACGATGAGCACCAATGGAGATCCCGCCACCCAGATGAGCGACAATAGCTTGAAGTTCTTCATAACGCTTTCCTAGGTCGTTTGCAACCTCTCTTGCAACCGCTTTTTGATTTAGGGCATGGAAAATGCTCTTCCTCTGAAAATGAGGGTGACCGGATAACCTAGCTATATCATCCATCTCATCAACCACAACAGGGTCTACAATAAAGCCAGGGATATGAAGGGAATCAGCGATCTCAAAAGCAATGAGCGCTCCTAGGTTGGATGCGTGTTCTCCATATTTCGCAGACTTTAGATCCTCAAGCATGGATGGATTGATCCGATAAGTTCCGCCGGGAACGGGATGCAATACTCCGCCTCGCCCAACGACTCCATTAAGCTTCATGATATTCATTCCCTTCTCGCTGAGCGCATCTAAGATGGCCTGCTTGCGAAAAGAGTATTGGTCCATAATGCGTGGAAATGGGTCTAGAGTTTCCGCATCATGCCTTAGTGTTTCTTCAATGATGCACTTTTCATTGTCGTAAATGCCGATCTTCGTTGAAGTAGAGCCAGGATTTATGACCAGTAGTCGAATGACGTTACGCATCTCCTATTTGTTCACTCCTCTTCCCACGCACAAGAGCTATTAACGAATCGTGCGATTAAGAATGTTTCTTTCGTTTCGAAGGAAGGTGCTGCGCGATCTCTTCACCGATTCCATTCTTTCTTCAGCTAATCGGTCTGCTGCTTTATACGTAGGAATTCCATCACGCTTCGCAATCTCAAATACCCTTAATATATTGTCATAAATCGTCTCTACCTTCTTAAGAGCCCGATCTCTATTGTAGCCCAGCAATTCATCCGCTACGTTGATGAGTCCTCCTGCATTAATAACATAATCAGGAGCATAAATAAGCCCCATCTCTGTAATCATATCCCCGTGCCGATCTTCTTTGAGCTGGTTGTTGGCTGCACCAGCGATAACTTTAGCCTTCAATTGTGGAATCGTTTCGTCATTAATGATCGCTCCAAGGGCACAAGGAGAAAAAATATCACATTCAACGCCATAGATATCCTGAACACCAACAGCCTGAGCGCCGAATTCTTGGACTACCCGATAGACGTTATCCTGGTTTATATCCGTTGCAATTAACTTAGCCCCCTCTTCATGAAGATAGCGACATAAATGGTAGGCAACATTCCCCACACCTTGTACGGCCACGGTCTTTCCTTCAAGGCTGTCAGTGCCGAATGCAACTCTAGCAGCCGCCTTCATTCCGCGATATACACCGAAGGCTGTAACAGGGGAGGGATTGCCGCTGCTTCCAAAAGCAGGGGATACCCCTGTAACATATTCTGTCTCCATGTGAATGAGATCCATATCAGCTACCGTTGTGCCCACATCCTCGGCAGTGATATAGCGCCCATTCAACCCTTGAATAAATCGTCCAAAGGCTCGAAACATCTCTTCGTTTTTATCTTTCCTAGGGTCACCGATAATGACCGTTTTCCCCCCGCCCAAGTTAAGTCCCGATGCTGCCGCTTTATATGTCATCCCTCTTGCAAGGCGCAAAGCATCAATAATTGCTTCCTCTTCCGTCGCATAGGTCCACATTCTGGTACCGCCTAAAGCTGGGCCCAACGTTGTATCATGAATAGCAATAATTGCTTTTAACCCGGAGTTCTTATCTTGGCAAAAAACTAACTGTTCATAGTCGTACTTCTCCATGTACTCAAAAATCATTTATTGCTTCTCCTCCTCATGTATGAATCAATCGTCTCATGATCCCTTGATTGTAAGTGTGATAAGCGGTAACACACGCTAAAGCAATAGAGTACAACCTGGATTCATGCGTGTCGGCACGTGATGTGACAATAATCGGTGCCTTAGCTCCAGCAATCATGCCTCCTACCCTGGCGCCTGCGAAATACACCATAGATTTATATAAAATGTTTCCAGATTCAATATCCGGTACAAGGAGAACATCTGCATTTCCTGCTACATTTCCCGTGATCCCTTTGTGCTTAGCTGCTTCTATGGAAACGGCATTATCGAGGCCAAGTGGACCATCGATATCGATTCCTCTGATCTGACCTCGCTCAGCCATTTTACTCAACAAAGCCGCTTCCACAGTGGCCTGCATATCCATGTTTACGGTCTCCACCGCTGCTACACAGGCTACCTTCGGTCTCATGACCCCTAGTGCCCGACATACTTGAGCACAGTTTTCGATAATTTGTATCTTTTGGTCTAATGTCGGAGCGATATTCATTGCCGCATCAGATAAGAATATAAACCGATCATAACGGGGCATATCAAAGACAGCTACATGGCTAAGCACCTTACCTGACCGCAGCCCTACGTCCTTATCCAATACGGACTTTAAGATATCCCTTGTCGAGACCATCCCTTTCATCACAACATCAGCATCCCCCTTATTGACCGAGGCAACAGCGTCACGACAGGCCCTCATGGGATCTCTCGTATTCACGATCTCTGCGCCTTCTAATGAGATGCATTCCTGTTCTGCAATTTCGCGTATTCGCTCCTTATTCCCAAAGAGCAAAAATTGAGCAATATCTTCTCTCACAGCAGAAGCTACGGATTGCAACACTTCAGCATCCTCAGCAACCGCTACCGAAACTCTTAAGCATGGAGACTCTTTTGCGGCTTGCAAAACATCCGATAAGGTTTTCATTCTCTCACCTTTTATAAATAAAGTAGTAAAACCTAAGGAGTTTATCCATTATTTGATGGTTTGATTCACGATTAGCTTGCGCAAAAGAGAAGCCACCTATGTAATAAGCAAGAGTCATGCCAATCAATCCAAGTGAGGTGGGGGAAAGGAGATAAAGATTCAGAGCCTATTTACCTTGCAATAAAATGCAAATTGCCTGCAATAATTTGCAGGCAATTTTATACATGGTTAATTCAGTTTATACTTTTCCATCTTGTAATAAAGACTGCGAATGGACAAACCTAGTCTTTTGGCTGTTTGAGTTTTATTTCTTCCACTTTCCTCGAAGACTTTGTATATCACATTTTTTTCTACAGCCTCTAAGATCTCGGATAGCTTTCCTGTTTGGTTGGATTGCGTCTGTTCTATTCGTGCACTCCGAGGCGGAGAGGACTCAGCCAGCGGCTTTGTGATTAAGGATGGCAGGTGATGAGGAAGAATACGGGTTTCAGTAAATCTCATATTGATAATCGATCTTCCTACTACATTTTCTAACTCACGCACATTACCCGGCCAATCATAACTTTGTAAAATTTCAAGAGTATCGGCATGCAAGTCTTCCACTGCCCTGCCGTATTCTTGATTGAATTTTCTAATCAGATGAAGAGAGAGAGGAAGGATATCCTCTTTTCGATAACGAAGAGGTGGAATCATAATGGGCATCATATTTAACCGATAATAGAGATCTTCACGAAAATGTCCTTGTTGAATCGCCTTCTCTAAATTCACATGCGTAGCCGCAATGATGCGAACATCAATAGGGATGGACTTGGTTCCCCCTACTCGGATAATTTCCTTCTCCTGTAGGACTCTTAGCAATTTGGCTTGAGTATTTACCGACATCTCCCCGATCTCATCTAAGAAGATGGTTCCTCCACTAGCCTCTTCGAATAAACCTCGTTTTCCACCTTTCTTCGCACCTGTAAACGCCCCTTCCTCGTACCCGAACAGTTCGCTTTCTAATAATTGGTCCGTAATCGCGGCACAATTGACACGAAGGAATTGACTGTATTTCCTGCTGCTCTCGTTGTGTATCGCATGGGCGAATAATTCCTTCCCTGTTCCTGATTCACCTCGTAATAGGACTGTAGCAGGGGTCATCGCCGCTTTTTGAGCTTGATCCACTGCAACGAGCATCGTATCACTAAAACCCATAATATCTTGGAAAGTATATTTAGCCTCTAACGTCCGGATAATTCGTTTCGCTCTCTCTAATTCTTCAGCCAGTTTCTTAAACTCAGTCACATCGTGAATGACCCCTACACTCCCCTTTAGTGTTCCATCCACAACGACAGGCGCTACATTCACAATGACGTCTTTCTTCTTCGGTCCAACCTTCATATGTGCCCCACGTACGGGTTTGCGAGTCTGAAGGACCTTTAAATGCATGCTTTCCCCCTCAGAGATATCTACATCTGCCGGTTTTCCTAAGATGTCCTCTGGACTTAGCCCAGTTAGTCGGGTATATGCAGGATTAATCAGCATCCCATTTCCTAACGCATCAACAACGGAAATGGCATCTTCAGAAGAATTAATAATAGCCTCTAAGAACGTCTGCACCCCTTTTAAATCCGTGATTTCTTCAGCCAACGAAAGTACCTCTGTGATGTCGCGAAACACAGCCACAGCCCCAATAATATTTCCTTGGTTGTCTGAAACCGCTACACGATTCGTAATAATCCGTTTGTTGCTTGTAAGAGCCTGTTCCCGATTCAACTCAGATTCGCCAGTCTGCAACACATGATGCAATCTTGTATTGGGGATCGTATCCTTTGCTTCGGTACCTACTACTTCTTCCCTTTTCACATCCAGAATCCGTTCCGCTGAGCGATTAAATAAGGTAATAACACCTTGCGAGTTTACCGCAACGATGGCATCATGTGTAGAGTTAAGGAATGTATTGAGTTCTTGGCTTTTTTGCTCTAATTGATGAATGAGACGTTCCTTTTGTTCAATTAGAGACATAACAATATTCGCCACAGTACCTGGAATTAAAATCGTACTCAAGGTCTTTTTCCGCTCCAAGTCATGATAAACGGTTGAATTTCCCGTGGCTTCTAGGATAACATCAATTTCTTCGGAAAAAATAAAGGGTTCATAAGAACTCGCATAAGGTATTTGATTTTCCTTAGCAAATTGAATCCCCGGAGCTTCTAAGTTGATGTCTGTTATAGAAACGATAGAGACCCACTCTATCGTTAGTAGCGCTTTCAAAAGAGCCGTTCCTCCTCGTCCGGCACCAACAATAAGGAATCTTTTGGCCATAGGTCCTCCATCTTCCATACAAAGTTATCCTGCTTAACTCTAGCATAGGTGCAGTAGGGATAAATTTCAACCAGGAGGTTAGAGTACTTACTGTTACAATCTGGAAATAGGTAGAAAAGCTTGGCGAAGCCCTTGCATTCTTGTATCATAAGAGAGGATAATTGTTCCGAAGAGGTCGGTGAGTATAGATGTTGTTAGCACAACGATTGTTGGCTGTTTTTGTGATTGTCATTCCTGGTCTTTTGGCTGGCTATGGATGGAATATCATGCGTGATGTTATTTTCTTTAGTTTCACTCCAGAAGGCGGTTCACTCCCTGTACTTAAATTTATTGGCGGACTTGCCTTATTTCTGCTCGGTGTGGCCTTTATTGCCGGTTTTTTTGTGCATCGAGATAAAAAGAAGAAAAAAATCTAAGTTATCTGTAGAAAAACCCGGATTTAAGAGTTTATCCGGGTTTTCTTCTTGTCTTTTGTTCTGCCGAGCATGTCCACCCAATGTAGAACAGGAGTATTTTGTATAAGAATGGTTAAGGAACGCTTCTCAGCATAGATATGAATGAGAATCGCGATGGTGAGAATGATCCATTTTAATGAGTTTGAAGCAAAGAACACGATCCAGCACCCGAGCACCATCCCCAAACTATTAGAGCCTGTATCCCCTAGCATAGATCGAGCTTTGAGATCACCTCGAATTAAAAATAAGCAAGCCATCACGGTAGGCAGCCAGAGAGCTACAGAAAGCGAAAGAGAAGTGAAGCTAAGTAGGAGTAAAAACAAACCAAAAAAACCTTTCAAGGCTCTCCCCGGTCTTAAATCGAGAAGGTTAATCAAGTTGGTCGTAAGAATCAACAAGAAGAAATGAAGTAATAATTCTACAAGAGAATTAGAAAACAAGATACTAACGAGCCCAGCAAGGAAAGACGCAATGACCACCTTCCAAAGACCTGTTGTAAATCTGCCTTCTTTCCACCATAAAGCAAAATGACCACCCAAGCCTTTGGCTTCTAATCCACCGAATTGATCATCTCTCCATCCTGCATAAGCAATCCCCCATATTACCGTGGTTTGTGTGAGCCAGTGTGAAAATAATCCACCGTAAACAGCGCCTGGCCAGGCAAACAGTTGGCTAAAAGGAATAAGCCACCCTACAGCCAAGGGAATCATCACCCCTTGATAGTTTGGCTTATACATCTCTTTATACTGTAGGTAACGCAGCAAATAGGGGTACAACCAAGACATAGCTAACCATAAGCCTATTCCTCCAATGCCAAGCGTCATAGCTATGGAGCCAGCCATTTTTTTCTCAGCATCCTTCCCACATCTATCATTTGTCTGCCACGATGAAAGAATCCAGCAAGATCTCTTCCCGTCTCCCTGTGACTAAAGGGAATGGGAATCTCCAAAACAGAATACCCCGAGCGAAGGACATCAATCGTCATTCCTACTTCAATTCCAAATCGAACATCCCAATGCTCGATGGAGTCTGCCGCCTCCCGCGTTAATGCCCTTTGACCTGATAAAGGAGACAAGGAATGAAAACCTGTCAGCTTATGTATGCCTTGTCTTGCTAATCCCTTGACTAATCCAAATCCAGATTTTTTCAGCGGAGGTGGAAAGACAGCAATCGTCATATCCGCTGAACCCCTCAGAACAGGCCGCAATAAATAACGGGCTAGAACAGCTGTATGACCTAAGTCACTGTCAAGAAATAACACGACTTCACCATGAGAAGCTAGATACCCCTGACGTAAGGCCTCACCTTTTCCACAATTCCCTGCAAGGGAAATCACACGATCAGCAAGTTGTTGGGCACAGTGATTTGTACTATCTGTACTACCATCATCGACAACCACAATTTCAGAAATTTCTTCTACTTGCCTAAGACTTTTAATCGTTTCAGGTAACAGCCGTTCCTCATTATAGGCGGGTATGATGGCACTAATGCTCATGGTGAATCTCCTTATACAAGTGTTGGATGTTTCTTAGCAGTTCCCATTGCTCAGTAGGATTCAGAGTAGAATCATGAAGTGTGATACGCATTTTCGAGTCTATTTGTCCATACCAGCTCGGAAGTTCTCCGTCGATAAAGATAACAGGATACACTTCGCTTGGCATCCTAGTCTCCAACCAGATGATCTCTAAACCAGCCGACTCAAGAAATTCCTCGATATGCTGAGCCGGTTCTTCCTCTGGCTTCCATATTCCAATCTTTTTCCCTTGTAGAACCGACTGATAACCGTTTGTCACCAATGCACTAAATTCCTGATTCGATTGTTCAATCCTAAAACTTAACTCCTGTATCTGCTCTTGCAATTCCTCGTTACTTTTTACTGCTTGGTCATACTTCTCCTCTATACTAAGAAGTAATGTCTGCTGTTTCTCATTAATCCAATTTTGCCCGATGCTCCCCCCCAGAATAATACCTAAACCAAGGGATAAGAATACAGCCGAGATACTGATGATATGATATCGCAAGGTGATCATTTGTCTCCCACCTACATTAGGTAAAATTTTAGCTGCAGCCATAGTAAATGCCAGAACTGACGAACGGCTGGACTAATTAAGCTTGCCGCAACAACAGGGACAGCTGCTGCGGAACTGAGGAAGAAGAAGTTTTTCCACTTTACCCTTCTCTGATAAAGCATGCTGACTCCTTTTGCATCAATCAGCTTCATCCCCATCTTCATTCGAACGAGGACGGTACTCGCCATTCCCTTTCTTCCCTTTTCTAAGAAATCAATCATATTTGAGTGTGCTCCTAAGGCAACGATCCACTCCGCACCGTGTTCATAAGCAAACAACATCGCTACATCTTCACTTGTCCCAGGAGCCGGTAGAACATGGTACGCGACATTTAGCTGTTCAAGTCTTGATCCTGCGGGCGCATAGCCATTTGGGTAAGCATGTACAATGATCTCTGCACCACTGTTGAGAGCATAGTCTGAAACACTATCCATATCCCCGATGATAAGATCCGGCGTCCATCCCTCTTCAAGCAATGCATCTGCACCACCATCCACCCCAATAAGGATTGGGTGGTAGTCTTCAATATAGGATCGTATGGCACGCAGATCCTCTCTATAATGCTTCCCTCGGACCACAATTAAGACATGGCGCTTGGACAGCTTTGTATCAAGGGGTAATCCCGGTAAGGATGAAGTAAAGAAATCCTTCTCCCTTTGAGCATAATCTAGCGTATTTTCTATGAATAAATGGAGTCGACTCTCTAGATTACCATGTGCAAGCTCTAATTTTTCAGCTACTTCCTGCTGAGTGACTTCTCTTGAAACAGCATAAGTAGCGTCCGAAAAAATAATTTTATCATCAATAATCTCGATGGTATCTCCATCATGAAATTTACTTAGATGAACTTCCGTGTCATAAAGAGGAATATGATGATGGAGAAGAATCTTTGCTCCAACACTCATATAACTTCCAGATATGGATGTGGCTGTGTTAATAACGGCTTTGACCTTAGTTGCTACGAGATCTCTTGCCGCAATTTCATCAATATCTTCGTGGCATATGACTGCAATTTGGCCCGGTTTGATTCGCTTTAGAAGATTTTTCGTTTTTCGGTCCACAATGACCGTTCCCCGAACCGTTGCTTTGATTCGCTTGGCAAACAATCTGTACCCCCCTATGAACCAGCTTCCTCCGTCCATTCGTAGACCACAAAGGCACTAAACATGGTTCTTCCATCTTTTTCAAGGACATGTGTTTGCAAGGACACAACATCCAGCTCATTTCCTTTGGCATACATGTTAATCTGATCCGTTAACACGAACTCGTTATCCGCTGTAAAGCTCTTGACCGTTCTCAAATGACTCACTCCCAACGGGACCATATTTTTCATTCTTAACGTTCAAAATCCATATTATTCATACCTCTTAAGTAATTACTGCTTTAGATAACGTTCAAAAAGCCGTTCTTTGCTCATTATCACGTACTTAGGCTCAAGCTTTCGTGTCTGGGAGAGCTTAAACTGACCATGGCAGATACAATACATAGGTATCATATAAGTCTTCTTCCAGGTGCGGTACCAATCGCTTTCAATATCAAAAGAAGAAAAACCTAGTTTCTTAATCCCTCTGTTTAACAAAGTGACACCTAATACTCCTTTTAATTCATTGGCTCTTGGATGCGAGAAAACAAACTGGGCCAATCCAGGCAGAGATTGCTCTACTGCCTGATAAACATAAAGGGCACGTCTAATATCCGAATCAAGATGACACATCTGTTTCATTAATTGATAGTTATATAAATGGATCTTAAGCAAAAGATCTCCGGGTTGAATAACCTCTCCATCATCCATGTAGATGGGCTTTCCGCGGTAGGTAGTTACCCTTACCCTAAATATATTTTCCTGACCTCTATCCACTAGCTGCAAACGATTAAACTGATAATAGATATAATCAATGACTCCCCATAAGGGCAATATCATTGTCTGGAACATATAATCACCTCAGCTATTGCTTTGCAGATAAGTTCGTATATGGATATTATTTTCCCCTGTTTAGTGAGGAAAATGCTCAAGGTAGGCAAAAAAAAGAAGGACACCCCAGTTATGGGTGTCCAACTCGTCCAAGTTATTAATACCTTGCGTAGGCCGTTATGCCTTCTTCTTCACTTAACATTAGCTCAAGCGCTGCACCAAAAGGATCCTTCTTCATTTGATCATGCAACCAGAACCGGATCGCTTCTATCATATTCGCCTCAATGAGGACTTGCTGTCTCTGTAAAGCAAAGACTTCAGCAGAAAAGCCGTATTGCTCATCCCACATTAATTCTACTTCAACGTCTTGAGGATTAACTTGTTTCTTATCCGCTATGTATAAACAAATGGCGTTTACGATATCCTGCTCAGCTAGTTTTATGGTTTCCATTGGCTTGGCTCCTCTTTTGTCTATTTTTTATATTATTATAGTATATCAATAGGAATACAAGCAAAAACCATTTGTGCATACGCTGTTATATTTTGTCGGAAGTTTCAATTTTCTAAAAGAAATAATATGATGTTGTCCATGATATGATGAATATAAAGGTATGAAAACGCTACCAATTAACAGGAGGGATTATTCTTATGACATTAGAAAAGATACTTAATGATTTTATTCAAGTCAAACAAGCGACCCCCTCAAATGTAGATGAGTTATTAGATTTTGCACAACGGAGCTATATACTTGGGCACTTATGCATCTCACAATATCAGAGCATTTATCGTGAATTAAATAAACAAGGAGCTCGAAAACCCGATTATCCTATACTCGCCGAAGCCTAATAGTGTGTATCAAAATGGCGGAAACCCAAAGGTTCCGCCATTCTTCATGAACTTAGTTTCCTGCTATATTTCTAAGGTGTAACAAATTTTTGGGTAAAGTACTCGCCTTCCACTCCTACACCTAAAGTCGTAAAGTCAGCTTGCAGTATATTCTGTCTATGTCCCAAGGAGTTCATCCAACCATGGTGCACTTCAATTGCATCCCTATACCCGGCAGCTATATTTTCACCTGCCATTCGGTATTTTACTCCCTGCTTTTTTAACCGATCGAAGGGACTTAATCCGGTAGTCGCGGAGATGTGATCAAAATACTGGTTACTCAACATATCCTTGCTATGAGCTCGAGCCACCTTGGCGGCTTGCTCATTCCATAACAATGGATGAAGACCCTGACTGCTGCGCGTTACATTAACCAGATCTAGGATCTGTCTCTCCAACCCTTCCCGCGCTTGCCTCTCCTCAGAAGCTGTCAAGATTGGCCCTTCTACCTTGGGAGCCTGCCCTGAATAGCTCCAACTCAATGCATACGTCCTACTTTTAACCACCAAGTCTTTTTCCATAAACCGTATGCCACTAATTTTCTGCTGGTTATGTCTATCTAGGTAAAAAATGACAGCGTGATCCTCAAGCCAGGCCAGTGGTCTCTCCTCGACCTGATTTTCCAGTGTAAATTTAGCACGATCATAGGAAAAGCTTACTTTCGATTCTAATTTCATTTCCTGCACACTCTTGTACTTCCATGATGAGACAGGAGAGTACAGATCAACTACCTTATTTTCCTTCATTCCTACCTGAATATACTTATCCAGTGATTTATTGTAGATCCACCACTCGTACCCAAGCAGGCTAAGATCCTTTCTGTCGGGTTCCCCCAATTTTTGCCTAACTTCTTTCGCATCTAAACCCAAGTGAATTCCGTATATCCCCTGATCTTTACCTGCTTCTTCTGGTTTAGCTAACCATTCGTCAGTTTTCCCTTGACCATTGCTAAGTGACGGTTTTTCACTTTTAATCTCTAGTCTTTCTGCGTGAGCACAAGAAGAAAAAACAACTAAGAGAAAGCAAGATAATAGGATCCACAATATTCTCGACTTCAAAGCTGTCCCTCCTATTTTGGCCGAAAAAAAAGCCTCCAAGCTGAAGTAAGCTTAGAGGCGAAATCTCAACCTAAACTATCCGTTGTAGTTTAGTTATTTATTTAGACGCGTAAGCTGTGTAAAAAGTTTCACCCTAGATGATGAAAATTTTAACCTGTTATTCCTTTCAGCCGACCCGATTCTCAATTCGCAGCTTATCTGCCACCATCGCAATAAATTCTGAATTTGTAGGCTTCGCTTTCGAGTTGCTCACAGTATATCCGAAGAGTGTACCAATAGAATCCATATTTCCTCGCGACCAAGCTACCTCAATGGCATGACGAATTGCTCTTTCTACCCGGCTTGCCGTCGTATTAAACTTCTTGGCAATATCCGGATAAAGAACTTTGGTAATGGAGCCTAAAAGTTCAACATCATTATAAACCATCGTAATCGCTTCTCTTAGGTACATGTAACCCTTAATATGAGCAGGAACGCCAATCTCGTGAATAATGGAGGTAATGTTCTGGTCTAGACTCTTCGTCTTCGTCGCAGCTGTAGGAGTCTTAATAACCGGTTTAATTGTATAGGAATTATTGCTTCCAGCTACTTGTCGGATCCGATTGGCCAGTACGTCCATGTCAAATGGCTTGAGAATATAATAAGATGCTCCAAGTTCAACTGCCTTCTTCGTCACTTCTTCCTGCCCGAACGCCGTTAACATGATAACCTTAGGCTGTTGACCGTTCGATAAGCTGCGAATATGTTCAAGAACTGCCAAGCCATCAAGGTGAGGCATGATGATGTCTAAAATAAGCACATCGGGAATACCGTCTCGCTCGAAGATCTTAAATACCTCGTTACCGTTAAATGCGATACCTGTAACCTCCATGTCTCCTTGACTGTTAATGTATTCCTTTAGCAGCTCTGTGAACTCTCTATTATCATCAGCTAAAACTACGCGAATGGTACCCAACTTCACATCTCTCCTTTATGTTAAAAAGTATCGCTCTCAATCACTAAGTATAGCTTTTCGACAAATGCCCATCGGTTTCCTGCCGTTAATCAAGAAATACATCAATATTTTTATTTATTGTTTCTTTTCGACCAATTTCAACGATTTTCGTCATTTTTCAGGCATGCTCATCCACATTATAATCAATATATTAGTGCCCAGTCCATTGGTTGGCCTTAAACTATCCTATGCATATTTCTGGGCAAAAAAACTCAAGGCGCAAATTAACTTGCCTTGAGTTTCTTTTGCCCATTGATATCAATTCCTGCATCTTGCAACATCCATTCAATAAACAGCCCATAACCTGATGTAGGATCATTGACGAATACGTGGGTAACAGCCCCTACAATGCGTCCTTTCTGGATGATCGGACTACCGCTCATCCCCTGTACAATGCCGCCTGTTTTTTCTAACAGTCGTGGATCCGTAACTTTAATAATCATCCCTTTTGTTGCAGGAAATCGTTGCTGAATAACATTGACAATCTCAATGTTAAATTTTTCAACCTTTTGACCATCAACTACCGTCATGATTTCCGCAGGTCCTTCCTCCACTTGCTCCGTTAGCGCAATCGGTAACGGTTCATTCACTAAATTATTGTCAGGATATTTGTCCATTTCGCCAAATATTCCAAACGGTGTGTTCTTAATAATGTTTCCTAACTTTTGCTTTTCGTTTTGAAAGATCGCAAATTTTTCTCCTGGAGCTCCATTCATTCCCTTTTCTATCGATGTTACACGGGACTGAACTACATGACCGTCGCCCACCACGATCGGTTTCCCTGTATCAATGTCAGAAATAACATGTCCTAAGGCTCCATACTTTTTCGTTTTTGGATCGTAAAAGGTTAGCGTACCTACCCCCGCTGCACTATCTCGGATATACAACCCCATCCTATAGGCGCTATCCTTAGCATCATGCGCAGGTGTAAGCTGAACTTCAATCTTTTCCTCTCCTCTTGCAACCAAGATCGTTAAGGCTTCTTTTTTCTCCCCCGCTTCTTTTACGAGCTTGCCTACCTCTTCAATATCATTAATGTACATGCCGTTGATCTTCAGAATCATATCCCCTACTCTAATCTTTGCTAATTCACCTGGGGAAATTTTCTCTGTACCTGTATCTACCAGATGATGACCGACGACAAGGACACCAGCTGTCTGTAGTTGAACCCCAATAGACTGTCCTCCTGGATACACCTTATATTCATCCAGTACGTTAACTTTTACTGTCTTAATGGGGACATTACCAACTTTTAACTGTAGTTCAGTCTCTCCGCTTTGCTTTGAATTGATGGTGACAGGGGAGCTATAATTAATACTTGCTTCTGTTGTGGAAGCTCCGTTAATATCCACTACATTGGGATTGCTTGCAGCAATGCTACCTGTGACCGGAAGGGAGAGCTTCAGCTGTTGAATTGATCCTTGAAAAAGACGAATTTCATCCGGAAGAGAGGCAAAATCCTGAAAAGGTGTGGAAAAAACAGCACAAATGGATAATACTAATAAAAGAAACCCTAGCCATTTTTTCTTAACTTGCTGCGTCAACGGGTATCACACTCCTACTTTCCCCTACCTACACCTCCATCGTGACTGTATCTATAATCTTGCCCTAGGCCACTTCATTTATAACTTAAAATCAAAGACAAATGAAAAGGAATCCCTGGAAAGTCAGGGATTCCTTAATAGGTATTTCAATTATGGCTTGGTTCCTGGATGTTCTCTTTGCTTTGTTCAGCCAGTTTTAGCATTTCCCTTGCATGGTTGCGAGTGGTTTCTGTTACCTCCACTCCCCCTAATAAGCGGGCTAATTCATTCACACGCTCTGCCTCCGTCAAGTATTCAACACGTGTCATGGTTTCTGTATCGCTGGCTGTCTTGGAGATGTAAAAATGAGCATCGGCCATGCAAGCCATCTGAGGGAGATGAGTAATACACAATACTTGTTTATTACGGGATACAGCAACCAGCTTTTCAGCGATAGCTTGGGCAGCTCGTCCACTGACACCCGTGTCGACCTCATCAAAGATTAAAGCTCCAATCGGTTCAAGATCTGCTAAGATAGCCTTCATTCCTAACATAATCCGCGATAATTCTCCTCCAGAGGCGATCTTGGCTACAGGTCTTAAGGGCTCTCCTGGATTCGGTGATATCATAAATTCCACTTCATCGATCCCGGTCTCTTTGACTCTGACTTTACTTCCGTTTACTTCAATACCCTGTTGATCATCCTGGTAGCGCACTTCAATTGAAAACTTTGCCTTTTCCATATGAAGATCCTTCAATTGTTCTTCAATTTTAAGACTTAAGTGCGCAGCCGCAATCTGTCGCTGAGTAGATAGTTCAACAGCCTCTATAGCAAGGTCTTGGGCAAGGTCTTTTACTCTTCCTTTAAGCGCAACTAACCGTTCCTCACGATTAACAATGGAATCTAATTCATCTTCTATGGAGGCTGCATATTCCAATATTTCTTCTACGCTTTTTCCATATTTACGTTTTAGTCGTTGAATTTCGCCTAGCCTATCCTCGATTTCCTGTAAGCGGAAAGGATCAAAGTCAAGACTATCTCGATAGGAACGTAATGATCTAGCTACTTCCTCTAATTGAAAGAAGGCTGCTTCAAGTTGAACTTGAATTTCATTTAAACTTTCATCGTAGGCTGTAATACTCTCTAGGTTCGATAAGGCTAATCCTACCCAATCTAGAGAGGCATGTTCTCCCGTTAGTGACGAATAGGCATCATCAATTCCCTTATAAAGCTTCTCACCGTTAACTAGGCGAATTTTTCCCTTCATCATTTCTTCATCTTCAAGAGGCTGTAAATTGGCCTCAGTAATTTCCTGAAGTTGAAAGGCAAGCATATCTTGCCTTTGTGCTAAATGTTGTTCGTTTTTTGCGAATTTGATATATTCGGAACGCGCAGTTCTGTAATCCCGATAAACTTGGCCATACTCTTCTTTACTTGAACGTAACTCCTCACCAGCAAATGCATCTAGCCAATTAAGGTGACGGTCAGCATCCATCAGAGACTGATGTTCATGCTGTCCGTGGATGTTCACCAACCAAGGCCCTACCTCTTTAAGAGTAGCTAGAGTAACCAACTGTCCATTAATTCGGCATATGCTCTTCCCCTGAGCTGTGATGTCTCGCTTAAGAATCAGCATTCCATCATCCGGAGGTTCGATCCCTAGTTGAGGAAGCAACTCGAAGAGAGGGTGATCTTGTTCCACCTCGAATAGCGCTTCAATCTCGGCTTTCTTCTCACCATACCTGACATAATCCGCGGAACCGCGCCCCCCCAACAAGAAGCCAATAGCATCAATAAGGATGGACTTTCCTGCACCTGTCTCTCCAGTAAGAATATTGAGACCTGTTTGGAACGGTATTGTTACATGCTTAATGACAGCTAAATTCTTTATTGTTAATTCAACAATCATAAAAAGGCCTCCAAGCCTAGAGCATATCTAAAAATCTTTTCGTTGATTCATCTGCTGCTGCCATATTTCGGCATATTATCAGGATGGTATCATCTCCACATATCGTACCGAGAATATCTTGCCAATCTAAGTTATCTATAAGAGCTCCAATGGCATGAGCGTTTCCTGGCATGGTCTTCATGACTAGTAGATTATCAGCTTGATCTATACTTACAAAACTGTCCATAAGTGTTCTTTTCAGCTTTTGCTGTGGATTGAATCTCTGATCAGCTGGCAGTGAGTATTTATACCGGCCGTCATTGGTAGGTACCTTAACTAAGTGAAGCTCCTTAATATCCCTAGATACAGTGGCTTGGGTAACGTTGTATCCGAGCTCACGCAAAATCTCAACAAGTTCGTCCTGCGTTTCTATATCGTTATTGACAATAATCTCACGAATTTTAATATGTCTTTGACCTTTATTCATGATGGATCCCCCATTAATTTTTTTCTAACAACCTCGAAGAAATTACTCTCATTCCATTTAATTAAGGACGTGACAAATGGAGATCTTCTTAAAACAATTTCATCGCCAATATTCAACTTTCTGCTGATTTGACCATCAATGGTTAAACCCATATCTTCGTGGGTCGAACCAAGTACTACTCGTATTTCCTCATCGACGGAAAGTACCATGGGTCTAGCAGACAAGGAATGGGGAGCAATGGGAGTAAGCAACATAACATTAAGATAGGGTGTTACAATTGGCCCACCGGCGGACAAAGAATAGGCTGTGGACCCTGTTGGAGTAGAAATAATAATACCGTCCCCATTGAAAGTTGTAACATATTTGCCCCCAATATAAACAGTGCACTCAATGATGCGGCTAAATGTTCCCTTGGCAATACAAATATCGTTCAATCCCTGATACTTCTCAATTACTTTTCCTTTTCGAACAAGTGCTGTTTGTATCATCATTCTTTCTTCCAAATAATATTCACCGGTTAACACCTTGTCTATCGCTAGTGAGAGATTCTCAGGCTCCGCTTCGGAAAGAAAACCTAAGTTTCCAAGGTTAATCCCTAAAATTGGAATGTCATACATGCATAATTCCCGGGCAAAACCGAGTAAAGTACCGTCTCCACCTAATACAAATAAAAGATCTACATGGCTATGGAATTCGGATAATGGGATGGCCAAATCCTCTCGCCCTATGAATTCTCCGACGAAAGGCTCAACATAGCATTGTACACCCCTTTGCTCTAATAATCGAATCAGCTCCGATACGAGCTGAAGAGCTCCGCTCTTGTCCTGGTTTACTGCTAATCCTATGGTTTTCACAAGGGTGAAGACCTCCCGTTCCTCTCTTAATTTATCTGCTAAGAGGTTTACTGGTTTCGTAACACCCTTCTATTATACATCTTTTTGTTTAATGGTGCATAAAAATACAGAGGAAACTCATACTTTTTCCTTTCAATTTGAAAGCAAGAAGTCGTTTCACAAGAGGGGTAGATAGGAGGAGAGAGGGTGCTTGCGATTAAGGGTTAAAAGTGAAGTCAAACAAGTAAAGAAGAGGCTGATCTTCAGCCTCTTCTTTTGTTTCTAAAGGGAAGCGTGAGCCATTTGGACCAATTGCCTAATGTCAGCCTCCGTAATGCTCTGCTCCGGTTGATGCTCTTTATTAAACCACTGTAAGTGCATGAGGAATTCAATATTCCCTTCCCCTCCTGTTATTGGAGAGTAATCAAGCCCTTTTACGACATACCCAAGCTGAGAAGCAAATTCGACCATAGTCATTAACACCTGCTCATGCGTCTTCGGTTCTCGTACAATACCGTTCTTCCCAACCAGTTCTCTACCTGCTTCAAACTGAGGCTTCACCAAGGCGACGACGTTTCCGCCTGGCTCAAGAAACGAAGCCAAAACAGGGAGTATGATCTTTAATGAGATAAAGGAAACATCAATGGTGGCAAAGTTAGGTCTGTCCCCTTTAAGCTGGTCAGGCTGTAAATGCCTGAAGTTCGTACGCTCCATCACAATTACGCGAGGATCAGATCTAAGTTTCCAATCCAATTGCCCGTATCCTACATCAATGGCATACACTTGTTTGGCACCATTCTGAAGAGAGCAATCGGTAAATCCACCGGTAGAGGATCCAATGTCTAGTACGACAGCATCATGTAGCGAAAGTTGAAAAGACCTGATGGCCTTCTCTAACTTTAGGCCACCTCGACTAACATAAGGATGAAGCTCCCCTTTTACACGAATGTGGACGGTTTCGTCTACTTTCGTTCCCGGTTTATCACATCGTTCTTCTTGTACAAAGACCAAACCAGCCATGATCGCAGACCTGGCTTTTTCTCGACTAGGGAAAAAACCTTTCTCAACAAGCAAAACGTCAATTCTTTCTTTTTTACTCATTTATGCTCTCTGCCTTTTCCTCGGCCATAAATTAATTGCCTGTTGAGCGATTCGCTCTGGCGTTAAGCCGATTTCTCTGCGCTGCTCAGAGACGCTTCCATGTTCAACATATTCATCGGGTATCCCAACAAGTTCTACAACCATATCATGATAGCCTTCTGATGCATAGAACTCCAGTACAGCTGAACCAAAGCCACCTGCGACGGCTCCTTCTTCCACGGTAATGATATGATAACCTTCCTTTGCAAGATGAAGAAGCAAATCTCGATCAAGAGGCTTAACAAATCGAGCATCCACCACCATAGGCTCAATGCCATCCTCCTTAAGAATCTCAGCTGCTTGTTCAGCAAGTTGCAACATATTGCCGAGAGCTAGAATCGCTACATGAGACCCTTCCTGTACAATCACGGATTTCCCAACTGGAATTTGCTGCAATTCTGCATCCATAGGAATACCGATTCCATTACCTCTTGGATATCTGACAGCAACAGGCCCCTTTTCATATTGTGTAGCTGTATAAATCATATGCTGGAATTCATTTTCATTACTCGGCATCATAATAACCATGTTAGGCAAACTGCGCAAAAATCCAATGTCATACACCCCATGATGGGTTTCTCCGTCTTCACCTACAAACCCAGCACGGTCAATGGCAAAGAAGACATTAAGATTTTGCCTGGCTACATCGTGCACTACCTGGTCGTAACCGCGTTGTAGGAACGTGGAATAAATGGCACAGACAGGTTTAATCCCTTGAGTTGCAAGGCCAGCGGCCATTGTAACAGCATGCTGTTCAGCAATCCCTACATCAAAAAATCGGTCTGGAAAGCGCTCAGCATACTTTGTTAATCCGGATCCACCAGGCATAGCCGGTGTAATAGCTACTACTTTAGGATCTGTCTCTGAGACTTTCATCACCGTATTAGCAAACACAGAAGGGTAAGAAGGAGGGCCTGGCTTTTTCATCATTTCGCCAGATTCAATCTTGTAGGGACTTACACCATGCCAGGTGTGGGAATCTGCCTCAGCAGGTGCATATCCTTTTCCCTTTTTTGTAATCACATGAACCAGAACAGGACCTTCCGTATGAGCCGCCTGATTCAGGCACTCCATAAGCTCTGGTAAGTTATGACCATCTATTGGGCCTAAATAGGTAAAACCGAGCTCTTCAAATAAAACACCAGAGACGAGCATGTATTTCAGGCTGTCTTTCACTCGCTCCGCCGTCTTGGCTAACTTCCCACCTACTGCTGGAATTTTGCGCAATAATGATTCTAACTCTTCTTTAGCCCTACGGTAATGCTGGTCTGTTCTTAGCTTTCCCAAATAATTGTGCATAGCTCCAACATTTGGGGCAATCGACATTTCATTATCATTTAAGATTGTAATCAGATTCTTCTTCTCATGACCAATATGATTAAGAGCCTCAAAAGCCATACCACCGGTAAGAGCTCCGTCTCCAATAATGGCCACAACCTTATTATTTTCCTTCTTTAAATCACGAGCAATAGCCATTCCCATAGCAGCAGACAAGGAAGTACTGCTATGTCCGGTTTCCCAAACATCATGCACACTCTCACTTCTCTTAGGAAAACCAGATAATCCCTTGTATTTTCGAAGGGTATCAAACCGATCAATCCGACCAGTAAGGATCTTGTGAACATAGGATTGGTGTCCGACATCCCAAATGAATTTATCAATAGGACTATTAAAAACATGGTGAAGAGCTAGGGTCAATTCCACAACTCCTAGATTCGACGCAAGATGCCCTCCCGTTTTTGAAAGCTTTTCAATGAGAAACTGTCGAATTTCCTCAGCCAGCTCTTCCATCTGAGGAATAGACAGTTGTTTTAATTTGTCTGGGGAGTTTATTTCTCTTAACAGCAAGGTAACTCCTCACTTTCGTATCATTTATAACTATGATTGCCAATTTATTCAACTCTAATAGTTATTTGGCTCAAACAATAACACTATGTTAACATAAAACATTTCTATCGACATCTTTTTTGTTATCATAAACGAAAAAAGCATTGCCCAGTACAGGACAACGCCTTAAGGCTTATGTAGCAAAATTGGATATCATTTAGAAGAGTGGTCACCCTGTAGGTAAACACTGTGGCTTGAGGTCCAGTAGGTTTTCCCAAGCAGGAACCAGAACGTTGCCGTTCTGGCGGTTTCCCTTTATACCCACCTCAATGCTGTCGCCATACATTGGACTGGATTACCACTTAGTCCACACTTTAATCCCTACAGGACTACGCATAAAGCGAACAGTCTAGGAGATTTCCTCAGCAGCCCTGAACATCCTCCTAGCCTCTTTTGCAGTGCAGGTTTCATACGGCACTGGATTACCGCATCTGGCCAAGGATAACGGCAAACTGAATCCCATACTCCCTCCGGCACCACGCAAGGCAGGCTACGCTGTACATCGACCGCATGCATTGTGTAGCCGACATACAGGTTCATACCCCAAGCCATAGCTGTACGTGCGCTTTTCGCCATACTACGCACTTGGGCCTCCGCGGAATCAGGGTCAACGCCCACATGCCATTGTGGATCGCCCCGAAACCTTAACCCCCAGCACAGACCCACGACTGGGCGTCGTAAGCCTCCACCAGGGACTTCATCGATGTGCCCTTTAGCGGATTTTTAGCCCCGCCTTCAGAGAAAGGGGACCGACTAGAATACTGCACCACTCTTCATCAACTTGGTATTATATCATACACAGAATCGTGTCTCAATGTGCGGGATCCAATGATCTACTTATCTCGTTTAATTATAAAATCAGCCAAAGCATCCAATACTTGCGTCTGCACTCTGGTCTTGCGAAGAGCCTGCTTCGCTTCCGTTACTAGCCGTTCTAGTTCAGCTTGACTTGCTTTTAACCCTATTAAAGCTGGATAAGTAGATTTCTCCTTAGCGATATCGCTTCCTACCGGCTTCCCGATCGTTGCTTCATCCCCATAGACATCAAGGATGTCATCCTGGATCTGAAAAGCGAGTCCAATATTGCGGGCGAACAGCGTTAATTGCTCCATCTGTTCCTCGTCTGCCCCACCTAATCGTGCTCCGCTGCGAACGCAAAATATGAGTAGATCTGCCGTCTTATGATGGTGGATATATTGCAGCTCAGGTAGCTCAAGTTGCTTGCCTTCCCCAAGCAGATCAGCCATCTGACCTCCAACCATTCCTTGCGGTCCAGCATACCTAGAAAGCTCACAGACAATGGACAAAATATGGGTTGGAGCAATCCCCAACTGAGCAAGGGAACAAACCGCTCGAAAAGCTTCTGTTAAAAGACCATCCCCAGCAAGGATGGCTGTTGCCTCACCAAACTTCTTATGATTGGTGGGCTTTCCCCTGCGAAAATCGTCATTATCCATGGCAGGCAGATCATCATGAATAAGGGAATACGTATGAATCATCTCGACTGCACAAGCAGCAGGCAAGCCGATATCTGGACTTTTCCCGAATGCTTCTAGAGTCGCAAGCAACAGGATAGGACGAATTCGCTTTCCTCCAGCATAATAGGAATATTCCATCGATTCCATCAGAGGCTTAGGCACTCCATCAGTTGGCAAAAAAGCAGGCAATGCCTGCTCAATATATCTTTGTTTCTCTATTAAGTATTCTTGAATATTAAAGACAGAGTTCACTTGCGATCCTCCTCGAGCTCAAGAGGCTTGAGCACCATGCCCCCATTTTCCTCTAATAAGGTCTCAATCTTCTGTTCCACTTTATCTAGTTTCTGACTGCACACCTGTGACAATAACATGCCATCTTGAAAGAGATCGATTGCCTTCTCCAGAGGAACTTCGCCAGCCTCCAGCATATCGACAATCTCTTCTAATTGCTTGAGTGCTTCTTCAAAGGTAAGAGCAAGCATTTCATTCTTTTCCATGGTTTTTCCTCTCTTCTAGCGCCCAAACTGAGCAATCTATCGTTCCATCCATTAATTTTACCTTTACCCCATCACCAGGGTCAAGCTGATGTATGGACTTAACTAATTCCTCGTTCTTATAGACCAAGGAATAGCCTCGACCCATAATCTTTAATGGGCTTAGGCCATCTAAGCGAGCCATGGTTAACAGCCAGTCGTTTCTTTTATCGCTAACGGTCTGAGAAGCAAGCTTCACGAGACCCTGTTGAATTCGTCCCAATCTTTCCCTATAATCCTTGAGTTGCTTCCCCGGATTATAGAATTGGAGTCGCCCAGTTGAAACGTTTAACTTTAATCTTCGTTCTCTATTAAATCGATGCATTCCTAAATAGAAGCGATCAACTAGTCGATCTAACTTCTGATTCGCGGATTCTACTTGTTTCTGCGGGTGCTTTAATACCAAGGAACGGTGTGCTCTCTTGAATCTCTCTTCGGATTGGTTCAGACGAGTCAATAACTTTGACTGCAACTTATCCTGCAACCAAGTAAGTCGTTGACGGAGTTCTAAAACATGAGGAACTGCCAGTTCAGCAGCTGCTGTCGGTGTAGCGGCTCGAATATCTGCCACAAAGTCAGCAATCGTGAAATCCGTCTCATGACCCACAGCAGATATGATAGGGATTCTGGAAGCAAAGATGCTTCTTGCTACAATCTCTGTATTGAACGCCCACAGTTCTTCAATAGAGCCCCCTCCACGCCCAACGATTAACACATCGATGGCGTCCTCACTCTTGTTCATCAACTCAATGGCTTTACTTATGGAAGAAGGAGCTTGTTCACCTTGGACTAAAACAGGTACCAGAATAATTCGAGCGATAGGGTAGCGTCTTCTAATCGTCGTAATGATATCTCGAACAGCAGCCCCAGTTGGACTCGTCACAACACCAATTGCACGCGGATAGACAGGTAACCCTTTTTTCCGATCGGGGGCAAAAAGCCCTTCTTCTTGGAGTTTTTGTTTTAACTGTTCGAAAGCTAGATAGAGGCTCCCAATCCCGTCCGGTTGCATTTCTCTCGCAATTAATTGGTATTGTCCACCACTCTCATATACAGAAATAGCTCCCCGAACAAGCACTTTGGTCCCATTCTTAGGTATAAACTTAAGATAACGGTTATTTCCTGCAAACATGACTGCTTTTAGCACCGCATCCTCATCTTTGACCGTAAAATACATATGACCACGGCTATGGTGGGTAAAATTCGAGATTTCTCCACGAATCCAGACATCCTGAAGCTGTGTGTTACCTTCAATAAGATCCTTTAAGTATCGGTTGATCTCAGCAACGGAATAAATATTACGATTCTCCAATACTTTTAGCCCCCTGCTTCTACGCCATCATTTTCTTTTTTGCCGCTTCAACCGTATTCTTCAATAACATGGTTATCGTCATAGGTCCGACTCCACCAGGAACCGGGGTAATAAATCCTGCTATTTCCTTTACTTCATCAAAGCGAACATCACCAACGAGTTTATTCCCTTCTACCCGGTTTACTCCTACATCAATAACAATAGCTCCTGGTGCTACGTGTTCTGCTCCGATCATATGGGCTTTACCGACAGCTACAACAAGAATATCGGCTTGACGAGTAATATCGGCTAAATTCTTCGTTCTGGAATGACAAATGGAAACCGTAGCGTTTTCTTGTAACAATAACATAGAGACGGGTTTCCCTACAATATTACTTCTTCCTACGACCACGGCATGCTTCCCAGATATCGATGTGCCTGTACGCTTAATCAGCTCTACCACACCATGAGGAGTACAAGGAAGGTAGCAATCTGCGCCAATGACCATATTCCCAACATTGATTGGATGGAAACCATCAACATCTTTAGCTGGATGAATAGCTTGAATAACCGCTTCCTCGGAAATATGCTTAGGAAGGGGAAGCTGTACCAAGATGCCATGAATGCTCTCATCTCCGTTTAACTCATCAATCAATTGAAGCAATTCAGATTCCGTAATGGTTTCGTTCTTGCGAATAACGGAAGAATAAATTCCGGCTTCTTCACACGCCTTTGCTTTTGCCTTTACATAAGATTGTGAAGCTGGATCTTCCCCAATAAGAATAACAGCCAAGCCCGGACGGACTCCTTGCTGAGTTAAGCGTTCCACTTCTACCTTTATTTCTTCACGAATATCCTTAGCTACCTGTTTTCCATCTATAATAACTGCTGACATTAGAATTACCCCCACTTTTCATCTGATAGTTATAGTTTAGCTTGTAGGAGTGGGCTTGTAAACAAAATAAGCGAATATAAAACATAAACTTCTATATAATGTTCGTGTTTAAGTGTTGTTGTAACCCAATTTGAGCTACACCAAAAGCATTATCTCCAGAATAAGCTGGATCAGCAAAATACAACGAACACCCTACAGCAGGGTGCTCTAGTCGTTCAATTAAGCGAGATTTAATAAAAGAGTTGGCAGCAACCCCTCCGACGATAAGCACTTCTTTAGGATGACTTTGCTCCGATGCATAACGAATGACTTTCTCCAAACTTTTAGCTATGCACAATTCGGTAGCTCTTGCGATCGCACCTCGATGAATGGAGGGATCTGAAATCAGCTTCATCAGTTGATTTTCAGCACCGGATAAATGGAAGTCATACCCTTTTCCAGTGGAGGGAACTCTAATCTCACTATCTATACTTTGTTTGGCAAGCTCCTCTAGATACGGACCACTAGGAAATGGTAAACCTAAGGCCACCCCTACACGATCAACTAATTGCCCTGCATGTAAATCCAAAGTTCCACCTAGCTTATTAATTTCATAGCCTGTATTGGTTCTATTGCATAGAAGCAATTCGCTTGTGCCGCCTGATAAGTGAAAGGCTAGAAAACGGTCATGTTCCGGCCGCTTCGCAGAGGAATACTCTCCTGCAGCAATATGCATCTCTTGATGACTTGTAGGATAGAGAGGAATTCGAAGAAAAGTCGCGATTCCTTGGGCCCAGCTTTCTCCTACCTTAAATACAGGCATATAGGAACCCTCCACTGGCCGCGGCTGTACACTCACCGCTATAGCCACAACCTCAAACTTTTCCCATTGCATTTGATTAGCTAACTCAGGAAGGCGCTGAATATGCTGGAATACAGCCTCAGACTGCTGCAACCCTCTTTCCCCTGGTTTTACGGTAAGAAGTCTCTTTTCTTCGGAAATCATCCGCCCTTCAAGATCAATCAAACAAAGAGACGTTCGATAATTACTTGTATCGATTCCAAGAATGGCCTTATTCACCTTGCGGAACCTCTTCGGCTGCTCCGTTCTTTTCCTTTACCAGGTTGGCTAGTACGGCATTGATGTATTTAACGGACTCCTCCATTCCAAACGATCTTGATAACTCAATGGCTTCATTGACTGAAACTTTATCTGGTATGTCATCCATGTAATAAATTTCATAGGCAGCCAGTCGAAGAATGGCTCGATCGACAAAGCCCAACCGTTCAAGTGACCAATTCCTAAGATACTTCTTTATGGATTCGTCCAACTCTGTCTGATGGTTAAGGATTCCTTTTACAATAGATTCTAAGTATTCCCTATCTTGCTGTTCTATAGGTTCATCTGATGTAGCCTTCATGGCTTCAGATATATCTATCCCTCTCATATCAACCTGGTACAACACTTGGACTACTTTCTCACGCACTTCACGACGTTTCATCAATTGATCATCACCCTACCGTTAAAAGGATTTTGTATGTATTAGTCTCTCCTAAATTAAAAAAGAAAAAAGGGCAAAAACGCCCTTGTTAGTACTTCGTAAATTTACCAGGAAGAATGCGGTCTAATACATCAGTTAAACTTTCTCTGTTATCGTACTTTCTACCGAAATAAAACCCAGTGCTGACGAAAACCAAAATAACTAATGTATTAAGAAATCCTAGCCAAATGTACAAGATCCCGAGAATTAATCCACTGAGAACACCTATTGTTTTCCCAGGGTGAACTTGCATCAACTGCCAAAGCATAGACACTCCCCCTATTCCACTCGACTTAACCGTGTAGTGGACGACTGCTGGGCTACTTCTGTTATCTTAACATCTACTTGCTTTATCTCTATACCAATGATAGCCTCAACCTGTTCTTTAACACCCTTCTGTACCTCTTCAACAATGGAAGGAACAGGAGTGTCACCATCGATGGACACTTTCATTAAGATGGATGTTCCTGTTTCGTCTGACTTAATTACACTCTTCACTTCCCGTACTCCACGAACTCGACGGGCAGCCTTAAGCGCAACACTCTCAATGGTGGATACTGATATGCTTACGTGACCCCAATCTGTCCGCTGAGCAATGGCTTCGGTATGTGATCTATCCTTCACCCGCCTAAAACCCTGAAGTAAGAATTTCAAGCTGATGAGGAAAAAAATCACGGCTACACCTAGATAGGCATACCTCATATTATCTGCTTCATAAACAGCCAATATATTAGATTGGACCAACTCATAGGGAATCAGATGAAGAGAGGCCGCGATCACCATAACCGAAAGAATGGTCAAAGCAAGACTATAAAGGGATAAGATTAACCGATCAAATAAATTCAATGCAGGAACCTCCCAATCGATACTTAAAGACTCAACAGATAAGACCCCTTGACAAAAGGGGTCTGTCCGTACCTATCTTACACGATGAAGAGGCTCTTCAACCTCCACTTTCTTCTCTGTCTTAAATTCAACATCCACAATGTGTACATTGACTTCTATGACCTTAAGTCCCGTCATATTCTCAATGCCCTGGCGAACGTTCTCCTGGATATTACGAGCAACTTCAGGGATCTTATATCCATATTTAACGATAATATAAACATCCACAGCGGCTTCCTTCTTGCCTACTTCTACTTTCACACCCTTAGCCAGGTTCTTCCTACCTAAGCGCTCAGCAATGTCCCCGACGAATCCGCCGCTCATATGAGCTACTCCATCTACTTCTGCTGCTGCCAGACCTGTAATGACTTCAATCACTTCAGGAGCTATTTCGATCTTGCCTAATTCGGTCTTCTCAAAATCTGCAATCATCTCCATAACTTAAAGCACCTCCTACTAAATTATAACAACTGAGTCGTTGTTTTACAATGCAATCAACGGGTAATATTCCTTATTTAACTAGGAATAGAGGTTGCCCGTACTCTACTAACTGGCCATCTGTAACCAAGATCTTGACGATTTCACCCGTTACCTCAGCCTCAATCTCATTAAACAGCTTCATTGCCTCAACAATACACACGATGCTATCTGGATTAACCTTATCTCCAACTTTTACATAAGAAGGTGAATTCGGGTCAGGCTTGGTATAAAAAGTTCCAACCATAGGCGACACAATCTTCTTAAGGGCTTCGTCAACTACCGGTTCCTGTACAGCTGCCTGCTGAGTTGGAACTTCTGGTTCTCTTACCCTTTCAACCGTTGGCGCAGGCTTAGAAACAACAACTGGAGCTGGAGCTGGTATTACTGGTGCAGCTGCAACAACCTGTTGTTCAGGCAGTACTACACCCTCTCGTCCTTTTTTTATACTGATACGTAATCCTTCATTTTCCATTTCGAATTCTTGCACACTGGATTGGTCAACCAATTTTATGATTTCTCTTATTTCATGCATTTTTAACATGTGATAGCCACTCCTCATTAAACTTAGAAACACAATAAAGTTTTTCCTCAACCAAATATCAAACATTATATCATATTCTTCCTCTAAAGGCACAATCTACCCATTACAAAAAAAAAGAACCCTTGTGGGTCCTGTCGCAGTTGATTTGTGTTTGAAACGTTTATGGTTTATATGTTACCACAATATTATTGGATGGGACTTCTAGATGCTGAGTGACCAATTTCATAATTTCAACTGCATTTTGTCTTTCTAGCTTTTCTGCTTGAACGATGACGTTTACGCGATTCTCTTTAGAAATAATAACAGCCTCATTATATCCTAGTGCCTTAATTAAGCTCTCAACTGTCATTTCCGTATCCTGTTGAGTTACGAGCTTGTCATAATTTGACTTAGCCTGAGTGACAGCTTCTTTGTCTTCTGCGTTGGTCATAATAGACAAGTACTCTTCCATCTTTTGAGATTGCCAAGCGTCACGATTTAACTTCGTCTCAATAAAGTAGTCAGAAGCACTTCCAGGCATAGCTTCAGCAGTACCTTCCATTGACTCCCCAGTCTCAATTTGCTGGCTATCCACCTGTAATTCTTGTGCTTCTGGTGATGGCGAGTTAGAAGCTACGGGGACTTGTTCAATCGGGCCTTGAAGCATGTAGTAAGCAGACAACACAACCATAATGGTCAGCATAGAAAGCAACCAAACCGTCTGTTTTTTTAGTACCATTCTAGTACCTCCCTATCCTTTTTTAGGTAAAATAGATATTTTATGCGGTTCAACATGAAGGACTTTCTGAACAGCATCCGTTATCAATGCTTTCACCTTCATATTCTCCGCTCCCTTCGCTACAACTAGCACCCCTCGCACTCTCGGTTTTAAGGTCTTAAGCACAATCGGCTGTTCACCTTGCTCCGCTTTCACCAAGACCACTCTCTCATCGCGAGAAGAGTCGGTAATATCCCTTGTTGCCTTCTCTTTGTCCACTTCTTTCGTAATCGAATTCCTCGCATTCACATCTTTCTCTATGACGACCTCCTCACTAGAATCTAAATTAACCATCACGGATACTTCCCCTACTCCAATCACCTCTTCTAAAATTCCTTTTAGCTGATTCTCGTAGATTTCTTCGTAATCCGAAATCGAGAGGTCATTAGACTTGACCTTACCAGAAAACACAGCTTGTTCGTTGGTTGCAGCTTCTGGGTCAGTCGAGGGTGCTGATTCTCTCTTTACGCTATCTAACGAAGAAAATATCATGATGGCAGCACCGATTCCACCAAGGATGACTAGTTTCTGGAACGTATTTACACGCTTTTGCCCCTCCTCTCTCTGACCCCATTTCTCCTTCATTTTGGAAAACCATTCCCATTTGCTCATCTTAGCCCTCCTCTTGTTTCCCTTCTACCTTAGCTACAATTTGACTACGATCAATACTCCAAGTTTTTGCGATATCGTTAGCAATTTCATTTAGCAGCTTCTGCTCTGCGGCAGAGAGCCCAGATGAGGTAGAGACCGTGGACGCCTTCTGAGAAGATTCTCCTGCTACACTGATTGTCACAGGCTCGATAGGTTGAATCCTCAGATTCCCGCCATCCTCTTGCCTTGACGCTTTTAAATCTTTGTCCAATATTAATTGTACGGAGGAAATCACAGGATATTCCTGTTGCTTGTACTTTTCTTTAGCCATGTCCACTTTTATAGAGCTCACGCGAATCCCATAGTCTTCTTCTACCTTCGCTTGAATTAAACCCTCCAATTGCGATCGGACAAAGTCTTGGGTCTCTTGCTCATTCTGCTGCATTAATTTCTCGCTGTAGTCCTTAATCTGCTCCCAATCTTCCCCTGTTGAACCCGATGTCAACTTCATAATTCGCATCGCTATTTTATCGCTTGTTAAGTCTTTTTTTATTACCTCTAATACAGGAGAAATGATAGTTAATAGAATAAGCAGTCCCATTACCAGACGAACATAACGTTGCATCCCCGAATTAGGAAGCAGCATGTCCAAAAAAGTAGCGATGAGAACAACTAAGATAATTTTCTGAAGCCATAAACTTAGCGCTTCAATCATGAGTATTCACCTACCGAACCATAATAGATAGATTGGCTGCTGAGATAATGATGGTAACCGCTAGAAAAAACATCAAACAAACGGTGGCTAAGGCGGCAAATACGAACATGAGATTCTTTCCAATCGTAGATAAACAGCTAATGATGGGGCTTGCACCCAAGGGCTGCATAATGGCCGCAGATAGATTGTAAACAAGCGCTAGAGCAAAAATCTTTATCGCCGGGAAAGCGCATATCATAATCAAGATAAATACTCCAGCAACCCCTACCGCATTCTTGACTAATAATGAAGCACCTAACACCGTATCCGTAGCATCAGAAAACATCCGGCCTACAACGGGTACAAAATTACTTGTTACATACTTTGCTGTACGGACGGTAATTCCATCGGCCACAGCGCTCGTAGCGCCTTGAACCGATATAATCCCAAGAAAGATCGTTAGAAAGATACCCAACAGTCCTAAACTAATATTTCGCAGTAAATTCGCCAATTGAGTAACCTTATACTTGTCCGATAATGAACTAACGATACTTAAAACAGAAGATAAAAATAATAGAGGAAAAATAACGGTGGATATAACCGTACCACTCACGTTAACCATAAATATGATTAAAGGGTGAAACATCGCGACAGAAGCAAAATTCCCCATAGCCGCCAACATCGCCAATACCAAAGGCATAAGAGCTAACATAAAGCTCACCATATCGGAAATCGCCTCTCCCGCATAACCGATCGCAATCCGAAAGCTATTAATAGCGAGGATAATCAATACCATATAAGAAATGGCATAAGCCGTCTTGCTGACTGAATTTTGTTCAAACGCACTTTGCATTGTTTCAAGAATCATAGCGAATACCGTGATAATAATGATCGTTCCAAGAAGCTTTCCATTTACCAGCAACTCATGAAAGAAGTAACTTACAATTCCTTCCATCGCCTGTTTGAATGAAAATTCATCCCCTTGACTCATAATCAAGGACACAATACCCGGATGCTCACTGCCAGGTAAATACCCCTTGTAATTTGTCATTAAATCTTTCCAGAACTCTTCAACCTGTGTTAAATCCAACCGTTCCACTTGGGATGCTATGACAGATTCTTGGACATTTGCTTGGCTTAGTTCAACTGAGAAGATAAAGAAGAAAAAGGTCATGAGAACGAGTCGGAAATAGAACTTCATTAATGATCATTCCTTTATGTTGGAAATAAACTAATGACCGTCTCAATGATGACTGTAATGATGGGAACCGCCATGACGAGAATCAACACTTTACCTGCTAATTCAATTTTTGAAGCTATTGCTCCTTGGCCAGCGTCCCTCGTAATCTGCGCTCCAAATTCGGCAATATAGGCTATTCCAATAATTTTTAAGATCGTTTCTAAATAAATCATATTTAAATTTGCTTGAACGGCCATCCGCTCAAGGATTCGTATGACTTCCGAAATCTTGCCAATTAGAAATAAAAAGATAATAATCCCTGTAACCAAGGCAATCATAAAGGCAAATAACGGCTTTTGTTCCTTAACAATTAACGTTAAAACCGTAGCCACTAAACCTAACCCCACCACTTGAATGATGTCCACTGCCTCTCCTCCCTTCTACTTGAATAGGAAGACGCGTTTAATCTCTTGGAAAAGATCGTTAACATAGGTTGCAACCATATAGAGTACAATTACGACGCCTACTAATGTGATCCAGTCAGCCCAATCCCCTTTACCAGCTTGTTTCAAGACGGTATGAATCATGGCCACAATAATGCCTATACCTGCAATCTGAAAAATAGCATTGATATCATACGGCATAGCCTTACGCCCCCTAGTACATCAAAATGACTGCGAGTATCCCACTTAATACGCCTAAGCTCTTACACATTTTCTCGTACTTTTGCTGATCCATTCGAGCTTCCTCTTCTTCTTTTTTCAAGTTCATAACAGCTAATCTGATATGCTTTTGTTGATCTTGTCTATCGCTCTTGCCTAAAACCTTCCCTAAATGAAGGAGGATCTCTTTCTCAGCTTGGCGCATGGTCGTCTTGGGCCATGTTTTTTCCACTCCCATTTCCCAGCAATCCATGGTAGATAAACCATCATACTTCAGTAAATAATCAGCAGATTGCCTGAAGATACTCCCAATTTCTCCTTGTACCCGTTTCCCCACATGCTCAAGCGCCAAAGGAAGCGTAGTAGATCCATAACAGATCTCAGTCTCCAATAATTGAAGGGCGACACTAAGGCGTCTGATTTCCTTCGGTCGCCTCGAATACATCTTAGCAACCTGAAACCCAATCATGGTTGCAGAGAAAAGAATGATGCTGGCACCCAGTAATTTCAGCAAGGCTGTGCCACCCCGTTTAGCAGCTCAAATTTTTCATTATAAATTTTTTCAATAGTACCTACTCCTCGAGATCGTCCAAGAAAGATGTAGCGCTGAAACACACCTTGTCCTATCAAGCGGCTAATTGTTGGACGGCGATTAATATCCGTAAGACTTGAGCCATGAACAGAAGTGATAACGGCCACTCCGGCATTTAAAGCTTCCTGGATAGCCAGGGAGTCCTCGGGACGTCCAATCTCATCTGCAATTATGATATCTGGTGACATGGAGCGTATAAGCATCATAATCCCTTCCGCTTTTGGACATGCATCAAGAATATCTGTTCTAGGGCCTACATCCTTTTGCGGAACTCCCCCTACACAACCAGCGAGCTCTGAACGTTCATCGACAATGGAAACTTTCTTCCCCGACACATACGAATTGCCATAACTCAATACTCGCGCAAGATCTCGCAGTAGAGTCGTCTTTCCACACTGGGGAGGAGATATAATTAGCGAGTTCAGTACCATTTGCTGTTCAAGTAAGTAAGGGATAAGCGGAAGAGCCACCCCTTTCTTTTCTCGTGCGATACGAATATTTAATCCTGAGATATCGCGGATCGTCTTTACTTCCCCTTTTTCAATCAAGGCTTTCCCTACAATACCGATTCTGTGTCCCCCGGTTACTGTGACATAGCCTCTTCTTAGCTCCTCTTCTAGAGCATAGATGGAGTGCTGACTGATGAGATTAATCATCTTTTCTAGTTCTAACAACGGAATTTTCCACCCTTTTGCTGGATAACTCGTCATCGTCCCCTCCCTGCATAAAAAACGGGAAACTTGTCCATAAATGAGCTCAACTGGTTGTTCCTTGCGAATACGAATTTCCTCTAATGACAGAAGAATATCTTCCGGCAGCTTACGGCAGAGCTCTCTCAATTGCTGGGGCATCATCGACAGAAGATAAGGGTCCATTAATATCACTCCTACAGCTGATCACCTGAAAGCTTAAGGGGATCTATAAGTTCGTCCTATTTATTCCTCATCTTATGCAAGAATGGACATCAATTATGACAAGAAAAGAAAAAAGGCATCTCAGCCTGAGATGCCTTCTTTTGCTTACTTATGCTTCATCAATGACGTAGTTCTCAAATTCTTCTGTATCCTCAATGTCGTCATTTACAAGAATCACTTCATGACATTCCGGGCACAGAACTTCGGCAACCATATCATCTTCAAAGATATCTTGATCTACACTTACTAACTCTTGACAATTTGGACATTCGATATCAAAATAGCCCTCATCGTCATCATCGTAAGCTTCATCGAGCTCATCATAAATGCTGTCTACGTATATGACATCATCGTCCTCTTCGTCATCAAAGTAGATAACATCCTCATCATCTTCGTCATCCAATTCATAATAGTCATCGTCGTCATCCTCTTCTTCGAAGAGAATATCCTCAACATCGGACAAGAAATCCTCAACATCATCTAAATCTTCATCTATTGCTTCCACATATTCCTCAACATCAGCCAAGTCCTCGTCAATCGCTTCGATATATTCATCTTGTTCATCTAAGCGATTCTGGAGAGACGACATCTGTATGACCATCTCTTCCATAAGATCCATCATTTCAATAATGATGCGTCCTTCTTTTGTTTCTGTCGTCATACCCAACCCATCAGCCATTCCTTGTAAATAAGCAAGACGATTGTGTAGTTGATCCATTTGAGTCATCCTCCTTCATTTCCGCTCCTGAACTAAAAAACATTCTTAAACGCCTACCAGAAGCCACCCATGAATCGGGCTTGTCGCTCTGGGGGTCTTTTCTAGTATGTCTTAGTTCAATTGGATTTACACTAAACCCACAAGAACCCATACCGATCTTATTTTAAGCTTCGGAGGAAGGAAAAGTAATCATGCCTCATGTTCTAATCAATCGTACTCCTATTTACTATGAGCAATCTGGTCATGGACCAGAACATATTGTATTCATCCACGGATTGGGATTATCTCATACAAATTGGCTAGAGCAAGTACCTTGCTTTCAAGACCGTTCTCGG
Organism: Ammoniphilus sp. CFH 90114; assembly: GCF_004123195.1. Lineage (NCBI taxonomy): Bacteria > Bacillati > Bacillota > Bacilli > Caryophanales > Paenibacillaceae > Ammoniphilus > Ammoniphilus sp. CFH 90114. The sequence continues at coordinate 353,752 of NZ_SDLI01000002.1, read as the reverse complement.
ATTCTTACATATGATTTACGAGGGCATGGACGAAGCGGTATTTCTCCCCAACCTATTGACTACTCCCATTATATTGAGGAACTTGCAAATGATCTTAAGGGATTACTGGATCATCTCAACATTGACAAAACATTCTTGGTCGGATACTCAACCGGTTCGATTATCGCCATGCAATTTATGTATCAATACCCTGAAATGGTCAGGGGCGCAGCTGTCGCAGGAGCTTTTCCAAAGGTTGGAAATGCTTATTTGTATACAAAACTCATTGGGAGCTTTTGTTTAGGAAAAATCCACATGAAGAATTGGCTTTCAAAACAGGTCGCCAGAGCCAACGGTGCTACAAGAGAGCATATTCACCTGTTTGAACACGAAGCTCGAAAGGCCCGTATAAAAGAAACGGACCTTATGATTAAGGGCTGCTTATATTTTGACATTACAAATAAATTGAATAAGATCTGTGCTCCTATTTTGCTTATTTACGGAGGCAACGAAAGGCATATGATGAAGTATCGACATCAACTTCTAACCTCCTTACCACAAGGTGAGGTCTGCTTGATCCCAAAGATTAATCACGCCTGTCCGACCAAAGGAAAAGAGGCCTTTAACAAGCTAATAGAAGATTTTATTGCTGAGCACAGTCCAACAGGTGAGCGTTTAACGGCTCTTAACACCAATGAGAATACAAGTGACACCGAGCAAAATCCAAACAATTTTACTAAAAGAAATTTTGTCAGTAATCCCTATGAGACCGATCGTGGTAGTAGCAATCATAATCAATGGCCCCACTAAAGCGAGGGAACTATTAATAATAAGAGCTTTTTCGACCTGGTTGAATTTGATCATAAGCATCGCGGCAAAAATTTCGATACTTCCTGATAACAACCTAAGCAGGGCCATCCCAATGATGGCCTTCTCTAGCATATGGAACATGTTCATCCTCCCACCTTTTCCTGTAAGGAATTTCCTCCCGATGTAACATACATATGCAGGCCATATCCATTCTAAGACAAGTTCCTATTGTAGGCTATTGTGCATATATTGAAGCAGTCGGACGATAAGGATTTTAAGCGAGGAGATACCATGTCAGAAGAAATCTGTTCACTTGAAGATTTGGATCTACAGGATCCGCTGGGTGTTAGAGAAAGGAGAATGCCTAAGCGGGGCATCACCATGATCATTGACAAGGGCTTGGGAATCGCTCAATTTCAGGACTTACTGGACACTGCCGGAAGTTATATTGATTTTGTAAAGCTTGGTTTTGGTACGACAGCACTTTATCCACCACAAATTCTGCAAGCCAAAATACGCATGGCCCAACAATATAAGGTAGATGTTTATCCAGGTGGTACTTTTTTTGAAGTGGCTTTCCATCACGGGAAAATAAGGAAATATCTCTCCAGTATGCAACAACTAGGATTTACCAAGCTCGAAATTTCTGACGGAACGGTTGATCTCCCCGAGGAAACAAGACGTGAGGCCATCTATCTTGCAAAAGACTTGGGATTAGACGTTATAACAGAATGTGGAAAAAAAGCGGCAGGTTCTCTAATTGAGGTAGAAGGATTAATGAAAACCTTATTGTCTGACCTACAAGCTGGTTCAAGCTTTGTCATTATTGAAGGCAGGGAGTCTGGAGAAAATGTGGGCATCTATGATGAAAAAGGAAAGTTCCATGATGATTTCGTGTCTATTATGAAAGAAATTCGTCCGTTCAATAGTCAAGTCATCTGGGAAGCTCCCAAAAAAAGTCAACAGGTGGAGTTAATTAACTCGTTTGGTCCTAATGTTAACTTGGGTAATATCCCTCCAGATGAAATTTTCTCCTTAGAATCTTTACGAAGAGGTTTGCGTTCTGATACCTTCTTTTGGGATGCAAGGAGGGATCAAGCTTGAAAATCGATGTGGTTTCCCAAGTAGATGAATTAAAGATGGATGAGATTAAGAACCGTACTGTCATTGTGATAGATGTTCTTCGTGCATCCAGTACGGTCGTTACAGCCTTAGCTCATGGGGCTGATGAAGTAATTCCTGTCGAGACCGTAGGCCAGGCCAGACAATTTCAAGGAAGCCGTTATCTATTAGCGGGCGAACGCTATGGCAAGCGAATACTTGGATTTCCATTTTCAAATTCTCCAACGGAGATGTGTACAGCCCCATTATCTGAAAGCTCGCTTGTCTTAACGACAACCAACGGGACACGAGCTATTCAGAAGTCGTTGAAAGCGGACTCTGTTCTGATTGGCTCCTTCTTGAATGGTAAGGCTTGTGCTGAACTTGCTGGAAAATTTCGCAGAGATGTGACGATCCTTTGTGCTGGGTCGCGTCAACACTTCGCCTTAGAAGATGGCTTAGCTGCCGGCTATATTTTATCCCTTCTATTACAACAGTTTCCTGATGCCATAACCAATGATTTAGGGCAAGCCATGTTTGCAGCCTATGAGTACCATAAGGACCATTTGACCAACACCCTACAAGAAACGGCCACAGGAAAGCGACTTTTGCAAGCTGGAAACCTTGCTGATATTCAATTTTGCTCACAAATCGATATCTACCCCTTTGTCCCCTTCCTTAAGGCCGAATCACTGACCATCTTCACTTCGAAAGAAGAGCAAGTAGAGAAATAATCATATCTCTCCTTGTCCTGTCATAAAGTCTAGAGAGACTCGTGGGACAGGGGTAATGTGTGATGACTGGAGAATTGCTGTTAGTTGCTTTAATTATTGTCGGTTTGCTCGGCCGATCCAACATAATAGCTACGGCAGCAAGTCTCTTGCTGATTTTAAAGTTAACTTCCCTTGAAAGGTATTTTCCTGCCGTAGAGCGAAGAGGCCTTGAACTAGGTTTGTTGTTTTTAACTATGGCCGTCTTGGTCCCTTTCGCAAATGAAAAGATCAATTGGAAAGATGTAACGCCTCTTTTTACAACACCTTACGGTATTATGGCCCTTGCGGGTGGAGCTATCGCCACTTATATGAATGGAAAAGGGCTTGATCTCTTAAGGATGGAGCCTCAGATGATTGTTGGACTGGTGGTAGGATCTATATTTGGAATCATCTTCCTAAGGGGTATACCCGTCGGGCCACTTATGGCTGCTGGGATTACTGCTCTCTTTGTGAAAATCGCTGAATTGTTGTTTCTGAAGTAGTGAAAAAAGAAGCCCAGCAAGTGGGCTTCTTTTTCTATGCGCGGGATAAATATTCTCCGGATCTTGTATCAATCGAAAGCTTATCACCTTCATTAATAAAGAAAGGAACTTGTACAACAAGACCTGTTTCCATTACAGCTGGCTTACTTCCACCAGAAGCTGTGTCACCCTTAATGCCTGGTTCTGTTTCCTTTACCGAAAGTTCTACTGTATTTGGAAGTTGAATTCCTAAAATTTCACCTTCGTATTGCATGATGGATACCATCATATTTTCTAGGAGGAATTTTAATTCTCTTTCCAATCTTGTTTCTGGAATATTAACTTGATCATAAGTGGATGTATTCATGAATACATGCTCGTCTCCACTTACATACAAGTATTGCATTTCGGCTGTCTCAATACGGGCTCTAGCTACTTTCTCACCGCCGCGGAATGTAGTTTCTTTAATACCACCGCTGCGAAGGTTTCTTAGCTTTGCTCGTACAAAAGCCGCTCCTTTTCCAGGTTTTACATGCTGAAATTCAATTACTTGCAGAATGTCTCCGTCTACTTCTATTGTAAGACCGGTACGAAAATCGTTAACTGAAATCATCTAACTTCCTCCTGAATACTCTTATAAGATAATAAGCTCTTTCGTTGATTGAGTAATGATCTCACAACCATTCTCCGTGATGAGGATATCATCCTCAATCCGCACTCCACCTAGCTGGGAAAGATAAATACCTGGTTCAACAGTCACTACCATGCCCGGTTTAAGTACAACATCACTTTTAGATGATAACCCAGGACCCTCATGGACTTCAAGTCCTATTCCGTGACCAGTGCTATGCCCGAAGCATTCACCATAACCAGCTTCCGTAATCACTTCTCGAGTTAAGGCATCCGCTTCTTTGCCAGTAAGACCTGGCCTGATTTCAGTAACCCCTCTCAACTGGGCTTTTAAGACTGTCTCATAAATTTCCCTAAGCTTCTCATTAGGCTCACCAACTGCAACGGTTCTCGTCAAGTCTGATATATAACCATTGTAATAAGCTCCAAAATCCATCGTCACAAGTTCCCCGGATTGAATTACTTTATCGCTAGCCACTCCGTGTGGTAAAGCGCCCCTCTGTCCAGAAGCAACAATGATATCAAAGGAAGAGGATTTTGCTCCTAGTTTGCGCATATAAAACTCGATTTCTAGGGCTACATCGCGTTCAGACACACCAGGCTTAATAAATCCAAGAATATGCTTGAAGGTATTGTCTGCCATCTGGCACGCTTGTTTGATTACGGCAATTTCGTCTGCAGATTTGATCATTCGGAGTTCCTCAACAATCCCCTGAGTCCCGATCCAATCCCCGTTGGCTCCGCAAGCTTGTAGTCCCTCATACAAAGCATAAGAGACATACTGCTTTTCGAAACCAATCTTGGATGGTTGAGTGATTTGCAATTGTTTTCCAACCTCTTCAAGCAAAGTTCCTTGATGACGAATCACTTCAAAATCTGGAGCCTGATCAGCCGCTTGGTCTTCATAACGAAAATCAGTGAGCAACAGAGCCTTATCTAAGGTAATGAGCAAGTAACCTGCACTACCGGTAAAGCCACTTAGGTATCTCCGGTTCAATAGACTTGTGATGAGTAGGCTATCTAGCCCTTGCTTCTCCATCTTTTCTCTTAATTGCCATAATCGATTCTTCATCATGTGTGGTCACCTCCGGTTACATGATCGTATAGAGCTGTTAATGCTAATTCATACCCTTTAGTACCCAACCCTACAATCTGTCCAATAACCACAGGTGAAATGACGGAATGGTGACGGAATTCTTCTCTCTTATGAACATTGGAAATATGGACCTCAATAACCGGCATATTAACGGCCGCAATTGCATCTCTTATGGCATAACTATAATGGGTGAAGGCCCCAGGATTAATAATGATACCGTCCAAAGTTTGGAAGGCTTCATGGATTCTATCAATAATTTCTCCTTCATGATTCGATTGGAAAAATCGAAGCCTGCAATCTTGGAGTCCTTCCGCTTGTTTTACTAAGCGCTGCTCTACATCCCCTAACGTCTCGTATCCATAGACACTCGGTTCTCTTCGGCCCAGCATATTCAGATTAGGCCCATTAATAATAAGAAAGGTTGGCATATTGGATAACCTCCTATAAATTGGAGATTCTAGTTCTTTTACTTTGCCAATTTTATCACAAGCCTTACCATTTGAATACTACCTTGCCGCTCCTTCTTTACTTGCAAACTCGGTGGATAGAGAAAATCCAACGAATAATCCCCAGAGGATAAATAAGCATAACTCCGTGGTAAATGTATTCATTCCCAACACATGAATCGGCTTATTAGTGAAACCGATTAATGGATTCAAAACATAATAAAAAAAACCGAAACCTCCTACTCCAAGGCCAATGCCTATCCATGGAGAATAGAACCTAGCTAAGGTAAAAACATAGGCTAGAGCCACTAAAATAGAAAGTACGGTTGCAAACCCAACACCTGTAAACTGGGCTAACGGTCGATCCACCAACTCGGGCTGGAAAAAAGGGGTCACAAATAAGGAAGGTCCTACCTTCGTGAAATTCATAAAGTAGGCAACATAGCCAAGCATCGTCCAAAAGGCGCCCCCAATTCCCCCAATAATCATTGCGGCTTTAATCTTACGCATTTTGACATCTTGCATACTTTCTTCTTTCATAAGTTAAACCCCCGTTAATTAGTCGCTCCTAGTATACCCCTTCGTCCCCAGTAAAAAACAAAAACCAGAATGCAGACATCCATTCTGGTTTTTGAAAAAATGATTATTTGTGCTCGGCTAACCAAGCCGCAACGAGTTCAGCATCGGCACCTTGGAGCATCTTTGGAGGCATGCCACCTTGACCATTATTGATAATACCAAGTATTTGCTCCTCGGACAGTTTAGCCCCAACCTGTTTAAGGGCAGGTCCTGCGCCACCGGACAGATCGGCGCCGTGACAAGCTGCACATCCTTGGTTATATTTCGCCTCAGCAGCTGTTGCATCCACCGTACCACCGCCGCCAGCTGCCGGTTGTTGCTGCTCTGCAGGAGCAGGTGCAGGTGCTGGGGCTGCTTGATCACCGCCTCCACCACCACAGGCTGCTAATGCGGCGATAAGAGTGGTACTTAATGCTATCGAAACAATACGCTTCATTTCTTCACCCCCTCCATCTCTCATATTACTTATCATTACCTCCTTTATTCAAGTACAACCGGTAAATGTTGCTAATTGTTCACATTTTATTTAATTCTGGACTGTAGGTACGTTAAATAGCAAAATCTTACAGAATATCGGGTTTAACCCACTGGAAATCCAAGCCCACGATGATGTAAAATAGAAGAAATACACTATTCTCTCCTTTTTATTTTCGAATGGGGATACAGCTAGGAAAGGAAGATAAACCTTGTCACAACAAAAACCGATAGCCTATGGAGGTCAAGCCGTTGTCGAAGGGGTCATGTTTGGCGGCCGCAAGGTCATCGTGACGGCCATCCGAAGAAATGATGATACCATCGAATATTTTGAAGAGGAAAGAAAAGCAAACCCTGTCTTAAACAAATTTAAGAAAATACCTTTTGTCCGAGGAATTGTCGGGTTAATTGAAGCAAGTGCCAATGGTTCCAAACACCTTAACTTCTCTACGGAGAGATATGACGTCACCCCTGGGGAAGAGCAACTAGAAGAGGATAAGGACTCATCCTGGAATTTAACCATGATCCTTGGGGTAGCCGTAGTCGGTGTTCTCTCGTTTATCTTTGGTAAGCTCATCTTTACCATTGCACCAGCCGTTTTAGCGGATGTCCTGTTTACTCGCTGGGTCACCAACAACATTTTACAGAATCTTATAGAAGGTGTAATTAAGATCCTCCTTTTATTAGCGTATCTATTCGCCATATCCCAAACTCCATTGATAAAGAGATTGTTTCAGTACCATGGCGCAGAACATAAAGTGATTAATACGTATGAGGCAGGAGTGCCACTAACCGTAGATAATGTCCAGGGGTTTTCAAGACTTCACTACCGATGCGGTAGCAGCTTTATTATTTTCACCGTTATCGTAGGTGTCGTTATCTACTCCTTCTTCCAGTATGACACGTTATGGGAAAGGATATATCAGCGAATTCTTCTTCTTCCTGTGGTCATCGGGGTATCCTATGAAGTTTTACAATTCAGCAACAAGCTCCGTGATGTTCCTTTGCTTAGGATCTTAGGATATCCAGGACTTTGGCTGCAGAAGCTGACAACAAAGGAACCGGAAGATAAGCAAGTAGAAGTTGCGATCGCTTCCTTTGAGAAGATGATAGAGATGGACAGAGGAGCAGAATTCAATAAACAAGTCGCTACAACAGGTTAAGTTAGATAAGGAGATACTTTCGTCCCATATAGTGAAAATGAGGTGAGACTCTTTGACCAATAACACCAAGTTGTTTTTCATTGTATTATTCTCATTAGCTGCCATTGGTTTAGTCAAGGTACTTAAAACTAACCCAATGATGCTCTTTATCAGCATAGCCTTTTCGATTGGGATTATCTTTCTCCTGGGTCGCTTCATGGGTGGTGGAAGGCGATCTACCGATAAAGGATACCAAAAGGCACTAAAGACCCAAAAGAAAAAAGGCGGGAAACTAAGCCCTACCGAGATTCAGAAGCTCACTCGATTGAAGAAAACTTCCCGTTCTCGTGAGATCCCTTTCAAGGTCATTGAAGGAAATAAGAAAGGGAAATCGCAGAAGGACAAAGAGAATCAGAGTCACTTTCACTAACTTATTTATAAAAAGCTAAAGGACCTATCGCATCATGATAGGTCCTTTTGTTAATTCGAAGTTTCCTTCGTTTCATCTTTTTTCTCTTGTTCCATTTGCTCATCCATATCCTTCAAGCGCTGTAAATCCCTTAATCTTGAAGGGTCTTCATTAAAGTAATGAACTAGGTATTCAATACAAGTAATTGCATCCCAACTCAGATGATGTTCAATCCCTTCCACATCATCATAGATCTGTTCCTGCGAAACTCCGATCATTTCCAAAAAGTTCTCCAATAAGGTATGACGATCAACCAACCGCTTGCCGACCTTTTTCCCTTTGGCAGTCAAAACAAGCCCGCGGTATTTCTCATAAACGAGATATTTGTTGTGATCAAGCTTCTGGACCATTTTGGTGACGGAGGAAGGATGTACGGAAAGAGCTTCAGCTATATCAGATACTCGGGCGTATCCTTTTTCCTCGATGAGCGTATAAATCTTCTCCAAATAGTCTTCCATACTAGGAGTTGGCATATATATCCCCCCATTCATCCTCTACGTCCATAATCACATAACAACAATATTACCTTAAGTTGCTATGGTGAGGCAAGTGAATTTAAGTGGCTTATACGAAATAATAAGCCTGAGGTGAGAAAATCATGGCGACACTAACCCTAGAAAGAAAAACCCAGCATGTAAACAAGCCTTTTGAGCCAGATGTCGTCTTCTTTGAGCCTCAAGCTCTTGAGTATCCGTTGGGTAAGGAGCTCATGAATCGGTTTAAAGGATCGAATACCCCGATCCAGATGACGACTTCCCATAACCAAGTCCGAGGAATTCAAGGAGAATCGGGTTCACCGGAATGGTATCGAAACGCGAAACGGACACTAGTTGTGGGAGTAAAAAGATCCCTGAAATTTGAACCCTCCAAGCCATCAGCAGAATACGCTATACCGCTAGCTACGGGTTGTATGGCTCATTGCCATTATTGCTATTTGAACACGAATGTAGGAACCAAACCCTACATCCGAGTGTATGTGAATCTAGAGGAAATCTACGGGCAAGCAGAAAAATATATGAGAGAACGTGCTCCCGAAATCACCCGATTCGAAGCCGCATGTACCTCAGATCCGGTAGGGATTGAACATATTACAGGGTCATTAAAAAGAACGATCGAGTATTTTGGTCAACAGGAATTAGGACGTCTACGATTTGTTACTAAATTTGCCAATGTAGACTCCTTGCTCGACGCGAAACACAATGGTCATACTCGATTTCGTTTTAGTATTAATGCCGATTATGTGATTCGAAATTTTGAACCTGCTACCTCTTCTTTCTTGGATCGAATCGAAGCCGCTAAGAAGGTGGCTGAAGCAGGATATCCGTTAGGCTTTATTGCCGCCCCTCTCTATCGGTTTGACGGATGGAAAGAAGGGTACGAAGATCTTTTTGAACTACTGGCTCGTGCCTTGCCTTCATCAGCTACAAAAGACTTAACGTTTGAACTGATTCAACATCGGTTTACTAAGGTTGCTAAAAATCTGATCTTAGCACGTTATCCAAAAACCAAATTAGAAATGGACGAAACCAAACGCCAATATAAATGGGGAAAGTACGGACGAGGAAAGTACGTGTATAAGAAGGATGAAGCAGCTGAACTTCAGATGCATCTAGAAAGGCTCGTCCATTCCTATTTTCCTCAAGCTGAAATTAGTTATTTCACTTAATACAAAAGGCGACCAATATGGCCGCCTTTTTATTAATTGGACTGTAAAATTTCGAGCTCCTGAAAAACCGACTCCAAGTAATCGATATCCACTTTGTCCTCTAAAGCACTAAACAGTCCTGCATAGTGTTCCTCTAGCTGCTCTAAGAGCTGCTTTTTCTTTTCCACCGTGTTTTCCTCAAACTGATCGTGGTAGTATTGCTTCATTTTGGATCCACACTGTTGCAAGTAAGTGGTGACAGGTTCTGAAGCCCATTCCTCTAGGCTCTCTCGCATCTTATCCCTGCCTCCCTGTTCGAAAAATTGCTTATGAGATTTAAATTGTGAAAGAATCTTGCGAATAGATGAACCATCGTAATCCAGATCTTCTGGGAATTCAGGTACAGCTAATGAATAAGACTGATATGGGATTTCTAACACAGCTTGAAGTTCTTTTTGCATGTCCTCTATGATCTGAGAAGTTAATTGATTTAATGTTTTCTCTAAGCGTAAAGAAGTTGCCCGAAGTTCCTGGCCCAAAGAAAAAACGATATTGCGGATCATCTCGTCAAAACATTGCTGCAGGATAGCCTTATTATCTCTTCCCTTTTCTTCCTTGATGACGGCTGGATTAAAGGATAAGCTGTACCAATCATTAAATCCATAGAACAAACGCTGTTTAACATAGAAGAGCAGTTCCTCAACTTCCTTCTCCACTGATCCTTTTTCCCGGTCATAATTAAAGGAACTTACCGTACTTTCATCCTTATCTTTGGCCTCGAGATACTGTGACCTTTTACGCGTCTTCACTTCTTCCCCTTCTTTGGCTGACTCAATAAATGAACGAAGAGTCGCACTTGAACGGTTCATCTCTCCTAACGCCGATTGAATGGCAACTTCGGTTAGCTCCTCAATCGTAAAACGAATAAAGTCTTGCTCAAAGGCTTCGAATCCGGAGAAAGCAAGGGCTTCCGCCGGGGGCATAAGGCGTTCGGCCGATTGCGTTCTCTCCCTGTAGACTCTCTCCGCGGAATCCGACAACTTACCTTCCCCTAGCATTCTGGCAAGAAGTGCCGTCTGGCTTGAAACAGGATATAATCGCGGGTTGCGAATCCCGCATGTAAGGAGGTTATCTTTTACGTGCTGAACTACCCCTTGCAATTCGTCCTTAGAACGGGCCAGATCGGCAGCATTCACTAAGAAGAACATCTTATCCATCTCAAAAGTATCTTTGACTCTTCCGAGCTGCTGTAGGAACTCTCGGTCTGCGTGGGAGAAAGCATGATTATAGTAAGTCACAAATAACACCGCATCAGCATTCTTGATATAATCAAAAGCAACCCCCGTATGGCGTGCATTGATGGAATCAGCTCCAGGGGTATCTACAAGGGAAATTCCTTGATCCGTTAAAGGGCAAGAATAGTAGAGCTCAATCCACTCTACAAAACAAGCTTTGTCCTCTTGCGCAACCAATTCCTTAAATTCGTCCATTCCAACTAGAACCTCTTGATCATATTGACCTTCCATGGCAGTAAGACCCCTCTTAACAGCCGCTAAAAAGGAATAATGCGGTTTAGCTGTAGGCAGAATCTCATCTATATTGATGCGATCAATCTTAGACACAGCTTCTTCAATGGAGCTCGCTTGAATCCGGAAGATCGCCAGAGAATGCAACACGTCTTTCGTCATATCTTGCTCACTCTTGATCTTGACGCGGACAGTTCCATGCGGGAACTTACCATTAGGCGGCAATATCTTATTGATCGTGGCTGTTGTCGGATTCGGTGAGACGGGCAATATCATATCCCCCATCATAGCATTGGCAAAAGAAGATTTCCCTGCACTAAACGCTCCAAACAAAGCTACTGTAAATAAGTTTTGCTCTAGTCGATCGGCACGCTGTACCATATTCTTGGCAGCGAGAGCCTGCCCCTTAAGACTTTCTACAAGGTTGGCTGCTTTGCGAAGCCTCGCGGCAGTGGATACCAGCTTAGATTTGTAGTCCTGCTTAAAAGGTGAGGTAGCGACCTTGTTGTTCTCCGACAATACAAGAGTATCCACCTTTTCTTTCTTCACAAGAGTAGGCACTTGTTTATCTTTCCAGGATCTGCGAGCTGCAGGTTGGCTGCTTGCCTTTTCTTCTGCATGGGTGGATGGATGAATGGTGTCGCCCTCTAACAGGAGACTCTCCTTCAACTCTTGTATATAACCTTGCTCTTTGCATTCGAGTTCTCGAATGGCTTCAAAAGCTTCCTTCACCTTTAGAACAGCTTGCCCTTCCTCTTTAAGTTTTTGTTCTTCTATCTTCGCTTCTTTTTCGGAAAGGACAATAAGGTCATCAATGATTTCTATTGCTAAGCGACGATACCTTGCTTTAATGTCATCAGCTAAGTCTTTCGTATAATTGAGAACGGCATCTCCGGTTAGTCTAGCTCCTTCTTTAATCTTTGAAGAAAGAAGCTCTGTAGTAATGGAGACTTCTAAGCTATCTATTCTCTGCATCAGGTCTTCTGGAACGGATAAACCAGCTTCCTTCGGCAAGCGATATAAAAGCTCCTTCACATGCCATTGCAAATTGGCTTTCGTTTGTTCTTCAACCTCTTGATGAAAAGCGGTCAGTCGTGCCTCTTTTTCTTGTTGCGTCTTACCCGCTGTGAATAAGAAACCGACCTTAAAACCTGGTTGGCAACTTTCTAAGTACTTCGCAGCTAAATCACGCATAGAGTAAGGCGTGATGTTGGCATTATCGATAACCCCTTGTAATTCCTTCATGAGCTTATTCTTTAATTCCTTTGGTGCACTTAACGTCAGATCTAACTTTGTCTTCAGCTCTTGGTAGGAATCTTCCGTCTCTTTCGCATTGGCTACCCCTACAATTGCTTCCCATTCTGTTTTTTTGGCCTGGCTTTTTCCTTGGATAAACTGCTCATGCTCGCCAACAAGATCTAATGCCGAACGTAGCACACTTTCCTGGAGAACTTGATCCTTTTGTAAGAAAAGAGAATACAACCTATCGTGCATCTCTTCAATTTGGTTCTCTGAATGATCTGGGACCTTCAGCGTAGTATAGTAGATGCCGTCTGGCTCCACTCCCCATTGCTTGAACGAATCCTCTACACTCTGTCGAAAAGCGGAGAAATCCAGCTCTAGGTCAAAGTGCTTATCAATTTGGTTAATGACCAGATAAAGCGTCTTTCCTTTTTCCTTCAGTGTCTTTGTAAATTGAAAGTTGATCTCCGATTGGACATGGTTATAGTCCATCATATACACCACAACATCCGCCAGGTGCATAGCCGATTCAGTCGCCACTTTATGAGCCGCATCCGTCGAGTCAATTCCCGGGGTGTCTAATAGGGTAGCCCCATTGATGAGAAAATCATTGGGATGGTAAATTTCTACGGTTACGACTTCGTCTCCGTCCTTACATAACTCCTTTAGCTTGTCGAGCTCTTCAACATAGTTAAAGGTAACTGGAGCCTTGTTTTTCAAATAGGCAATAGCCTTAACTTCTCCTGATTTAACCTTCACCACATTTGCACTCGTAGGAATGGGACTAGACGGTAAGATTTCCTTACCCATGAGGGTGTTGATCATCGTTGACTTCCCTGCCGAGAAGTGGCCGCAGAAAGCTAAGACAAACTCCCCTGTGTCCCATTTCTCCAATAACTCGCCCATCTTTGCTGCATTGCCTCGGTCCTCCGCTTTGGTAAACCTTGCCTGAAGTTCTTCAAGACGTTGCTTCAGGGCTCCCTTAGCTAGTTGGATTTGCCCTTCTTCCAATCGTTCCAATAAGCTCTCTACACTCATGTAATCACCTATGTCTCTCTATTTTTCTAGTTATTATCCTTCTGGTGTTGTTATTTGATCATTTCCTTACATTTTAAGCAATAACAGCGTGAACTTCTACAAAAAAATAAAAAAGCCAACCCTAAAAGGGCTGGCACCTTCTAACCTACTATCCGCAATACTTGTCAAAAGCCCCTTGAAGATTAGCAACGATCGATCCTGCATCATATCCTTCAATCTGATGACGCTCGATGAAATGGACTAATTTACCATCCTTGAACAAAGCAACGGATGGAGAGGATGGCGGGAATCCTTCGATGTGCTTGCGTGCTTCAGCTGTAGCTTCTTTATCTTGACCAGCAAAAACAGTAACCAAATGATCCGGCTTCTTATCACCTTGAAGAGAATGAATAACCGCAGGACGAGCGATCCCTGCCGCACAACCGCAAACAGAGTTAACGACAAGAAGAGCGGTTCCTTTCTGTTCAGAGAAGAATTTCTCTACTTCCTCTGGTGTAGTTAATTCGGAAAAACCCGCTTGTACAAGTTCATCCCTCATAGGTTGAACCATCTGCTTCATCTGATTCATATATGCATCAAAAGACATCATAGACATATCATTCACTCCTTAAATTTGAATTCTTCATTTCTATTGTACCCATATTTCCTAACTTTTGAAAGCTTTCGATGCGTTATTATGGCAGCCACTCTTGGAAGAAGGGTTTAAGATCTTTTGATGTGTATTGCTGGACAAAAGACTGAAATTCATCACCCTTAACAATCTTAAACTGAAAATGCTCGGTATATTCCTTAATGAAGCGGCTAAATGCTTCGTCTCCCAATTCCTGGCGTAGAGCGAAGATCATGAGGCTGCTTTTTCTATAGTTGCCACGCCAGTAAGACGACCAATCCTGATAATCCTCAACGGGAAGTATTTTGGTTTGGGGAAACTTACTTTTTAGGTAACTTCCTTCTTCAGCATAATACTTCGTTAAACGGCTCTGATGAAGGAACTCATCTGCAAAATAAGTGGCGAATCCTTCATCTAACCAAGGTTCACGTAATGGATCATTTCCTACGATGTTATAGAACCATTGATGGGCGATTTCATGAACAACCGTTTCTATTCCTCTTGGATCATTCAAACGATCCGATCGAACAAAGACCAACCCCGGATACTCCATTCCTGTAATGAACATTTCATTCTCATAGATATCAAGTTGAGTATATGGATAGATCCCAACCCGCTGTTCCATATAATCAAGCATCTCTTTAGCACGCTTGAGGACCAGCTCTCTTGCTCCGGGCGCAGTAAGGCGATAGTGAAGATGAATCTGTTTTCCCCCATCCGAGGTAATACTTTGAACCTGATGGTCCGGGCTAACAGCAAATACAAAATCACGGGCTTGTGAGACGCTCGAGGTTGTTACTTTTTTACCTTGTATGATTTGTTCTGTCTCCTCACCTGTCATCACTACCTGGTACTCTTCTGGGGTGGTGATTTCGACCTCGTAACTGCCTGCCTCACTATAGAAAGGATCCCCTACCGCTTCATATTGATTAGCATGCCATTCTCCATCATAGACAGCTAAGATGGGGAGTACGTTTCCAAACCATACCGCCTTTTCTTGCATACCTAAACGATGATGGACCATCGGTAGTTGAGATGTCCATAACATATCGATGGATAAAGGTTCACTTATCCCCCAGGACTCAGGAAGATCTAATTGAAGGATGGCTTTCTCACGTTGAAAGGAAGCAGGCTCTCCGTTAATCAGCACTTCCTGTATATCGATTCGTCCAAGTTGGATTCCATGAGGATAGGCGCGGGAAAAAGATTTCGGAAGAACAGGTGGTTTCTTGTCATCTTTCTCAAATGCCCCAAGAAATAACTGCACATAAACCTCATCTGTAGCTTTCTCACTGCGGTTCCACGCCTCAATACTAGTCTCCCCCTGCAGGATTCGCCCCTCGGGTTCAAACATGAGCCGATGCTCGTAGTGAGGAGGTTGGGGTTGGGGAGGAGGAAGCGGTGTCTGTTTGAGCTCCTGTTCGTGTTCTTGGGATACCCCTGTCCCACAGCCGGTTAAGAGGTACATGGAAATCCACATTAGAATCCATCTTTGCATGATAAGTTCTCCAATACCTTTTGTTCCTGAAGGAAAGTGGAGATCTGCTTTTGCTCAACTTCTGTAAGCTTATATTCACTGTCACATCCTTCATCAAGGACAACCATCTGTACTACTTCTTTTTCATCATTCAAAATGACTAAAGCGCTCGGATCGGATAGCCCTTGAGGGATAGAATCAAGTTTGAAGCTGACATAAACATGAATCCATTGGCCCATATGGAGAATATCCTCCACTCGCAAATGTTCTAAAGTTAATTCTTGATATTCACTAAAACCGTGTCCAATCATGTACTTTTCCTCCAACCTTAGGTGTACTTGTTTCTACATTGTATAGAGGTTTAAACGGTTTCACAATAGGAAGGGATGACATCCCCTATTTCTTCAAACTTAACCCGTGTTTCACCGCATAGGAAGCCAATTGAACACGGTTGTCCAAGTAAAGTTTTTTTAAGAGATTCTTCATATGATTCTTTACCGTATTTTCTGAGATGTGCAGCTTCTCCGCTAGCTCTCGGTTCGTTTCTCCTGCAGCTACATGCATCAAGATTTCCCGCTCTCTTGGTGTAAGGGTGTCTGGACTGGGTTGATCAGGGATGTCCCCTTCTCTAAATTGATAGAATAACCGTCCAGCTAGCTCTCTGGATACATCAGCCGTTCCATCAATCAAAGCATGAAGATACGTGATCCAATCATCAGGATCCATATTCTTCAATAGGTAACCCTGGGCACCAAATTGAATCGCTGTAAACAAGTCCGCAATATCATCCGAAACACTGAGGATCACTACTTTTATTTTAGGAAAGCTTTGCTTGATCAGTCGAGTAGCTTCTAATCCATTCATCCCTGGCATATGAATATCCATCAGGACGAGATCAGGCTGTAACTCCTTGCACTGAGAATAAGCCTCCTCTCCGTCGATGGCCTCACCCACTAGTAAAAATGAAGAATCACTAGCTAATAAACTCTTAATCGCTTTTCTTGCCAATGGATGATCATCTGCAATAAGAACACGATAGGTATTCTCCATCTTACTTCCCATCCTTTTTCACTGTAATCGTAAGCTTCGTTCCACCCTGTGGGGGGCTCTCCAATACTAGGGTTGCCCCTAGCTTATTGGCACGCTCCTGAATCATAGACAATCCGAAATGGTTCTTCTGTGGGGCTGTATAATTCATTCCCTTACCGTCATCCGCAATAACTAAGAACCATCCTTCTGGTCCTGTTTTCAAGTGAATTTCTGCGTGGTTTGCTCTCGCATGCTTTCGAATATTGGTGAACGCCTCTTGGATAATACCAAACAGTTGAACCTCTTCCCCGGTGGTAAAGTAACCTTGGGGGATGCCCACTTTTTTACTAATTTCAATTCCCGTTACATCACACCATTCACCCAACCACTTTCCCAAGCGATGAGTAAACGTAATGGATTCATCCGGTAAAGTCCTAAGATTAAAAATCGCCTGTCTAAGGTTATTATCGATCTCATTGACCGCCATCCGCGCTTCACCTAAGTCTCCTTGCTTGAGCTTCACCTTTAGAAAGAACAATCCTTGTGCAATATTATCATGCAGCTCTCTAGCTAACCGTTCCTGTTCTTCATAAACTGCTCTTCTCGATTGTTCCCCGACGATTTTTTGATTCATTTCCTTAATTTTATTGAACATCCATGTAGCAAAAATATAAGAAAGTACAAAAGTAAGAATGGTAATATAGAGGTTCCCTTCCTCCATAGATATATAATCAAGAAGAAAGTCATGGCGAATATATTCAAACCCTCCGATAATAATCGTAGGAAGAAGTATCGTAAACCATTTTAATTGGCTATAAGTCATGAGTTTGGACAGCCCCGCATCTTCATATTTTTTAATTAATAGTATAGCGAAAATCATCTTCTGTTAATATGGCTAGCTAGAGCTATTTATAGACGAAAAAAAAGATAACCTTATGTCACGGTTATCTTATTGGAGAGCTTTTGGTCACTAAAAAATTGAAAGGTATAATAATGTAGCAGTAAACAAAAAGATCGATTATGCTGAATGTAGAAAGAGGAGAGATCAAATCGATTCCGAGCTGGCTCGTAGATGACCATAAGCCGATGTTTCATTTTTTCCATCAGATAGTTTACATAGGACGAAGCAACATCCGTATCGTAAAAGGTTAAATAAGCATATAAAGAATGATCCTCGGGGTCATCTAGTACACTAACCCCTGCACAAGAATATTCTGTTGAAATTCCACACTGATTTAATACCGAGAGAACAGAATAGAGCTCCTCATCAACATAATCATGCTTTAGCCATTTTACAGATTTAGGCCTTCTAGCGACCTTCTGCCCCTCTGCCCATCGTTCTACCTCTACTCTTCTACGATGCCAATGCTCCATTGTATGATGAGATAAGACGATCTCCTCTAATGCCTCCCTTGACTTTGCCATACTTTCCCTCCTTTCTCTTTCTAGCTCACTATAGTTTGTAAAACAAATAGACGTCTAATCCAGTTTTCGATCTGACTGAAAATACTATTGTATTCCAAAACATGTTCTGTATCCACTAATCTGATGATCTTATGTAAATATACTTTCTCGATAAGAGTACGTTCCGTAAGAGGATCGGCTATCTCCCCCGGGTCAGTTACTTTAGTCAATTCCATAAAAAGAACATCTGGAGAACGTTGTAGCAGCATCTCTAAAACTCCTGCAACTTCATCTTGCTGATCCAGCATAGGTTAAAAAGCTTCTCCATTATGATGTGACCATCTACATCCGCTTTTTCTAATTCATTCATTAAAACTGCTGGCATAAGACCTCTACTCTTAGCCTCCTCTAACAGTCTAATCTAATTAAGAGAGTTGTTTACCGATCCAAGAAATCTGCTTAGGATGACTGCTGGTATTCTTCCCATAAAAATTCACTTCGTGTTTGCCTTAAGGATCGCGATTCTAGCTTTATATCTATAAATATAATCGTAATAACTCCTATTATCAACTAGTTTTTTGTTGTTATCATATCGGATATTGATGCCCTGGTTGGTTCCGGTGCTTTTCAGGGCGTCATTCTGTTTTGATGCCCCAAAATTGGTTCATCAGCGATTTTAGGGCACCATTCCCACGCTTTGACGCCCTCAAATTGGTTCATCAGCGATTTTAGGGCACCATTCCCACGCTTTGACGCCCTCAAATTGGTTCATCAGCGATTTTAGGGCACCATTCCGGTGCTTTGATGCCCCCAAATTGGTCCATCCGCGATTTCAGGGTATCATTCACGCGCTTTGATGCCCCCAATTTGGTTCATCAGCGATTTCAGGGTGCCATTCACGCGTTTTANGGCACCATTCCCACGCTTTGACGCCCTCAAATTGGTTCATCAGCGATTTTAGGGCACCATTCCGGTGCTTTGATGCCCCCAAATTGGTCCATCCGCGATTTCAGGGTATCATTCACGCGCTTTGATGCCCCCAATTTGGTTCATCAGCGATTTCAGGGTGCCATTCACGCGTTTTAATGCCCCCAAATTGGTCCATCCGCGATTTCAGGGTATCATTCACGCGTTTTGATGCCCCCAAATTAGCTCAACCCCGATTTCAGGGTGTCATTCCCACGTTTTGATGCCCAATTTGGTTCATCAGCGATTTCAGGGTGCCATTCCGACGCTTTGACGCCCTCAAATTAGCTGACTGGGCACGAAACCCGGGCCTGATCCGGCCATAAGGTTCGAGCTTTAATGTCCTGACTCACACCCTGACCTACAATAATCTCCTCAAATAAAAAAGGGTGCCCCCAGGAGTCGGTTATTCCGACCTTTGAGCAACCCTCTTCTTTTTCATAAACAACAAGTAAAGGAAAAACGGCGCGGTTGACCACTCACACATAGATGTACTAAAGATTACGAGTCCCCTACATGATTGGTGAAATAAATAAAAATTCACCTCAGCACACTACATAAATGATAAATAATGGAACTTCCCAAATATCAACAAACATCCAATGATCACAAGCAATAAACCACTACCCCAAGAGAGCCATTGCATATACTTTTTTAAGCGTGATAGCCATTCCATCGCCATCTGACTAAGCAGCCCAATGAACAAGAAAGGAAGACCTAAACCTAGACCATAAGCTAGCAATAGAAGTCCTCCCTCCCACATGGTCTGGGTTTGACTCGCAAGGACTAGGATTGAACTTAACATCGGGCCGATACAAGGCGTCCATCCTAAGCCGAACGCTACACCCATAAGCCCAATACTCCATGTGCTTCGTTTCCCATTAAATAAAGAGTTCAAACGGTACTCTCTATTAAACCAAGTAATGCGAAGCCAGCCTAATAGATGAAATCCAAAGATAACAACAATTAAACCTAACAACTGAGTTAACAGCTTCTGATAAGTAGATAACCATTGACCTACTGTGGAAGCTGACATCCCTAGCAACACAAGCGGCAGGATTAACCCGCCTACAAACACGGCAATACGAAGAAGGTTCTCTCTTCCCTGAGGCTTGCCTTTCTGCCAATCAGATGCCGAAATTCCTGTAATCATAGCAAGATAGCTAGGTATGAGAGGTAGGATGCAAGGAGACACAAAGGACAGAATACCTGCACCAAAAGCTAACATCATATTCATCGTTTCACTTGACTTTCTGCTTTTTGATATTGATCAAGAAGATCTTGTGCACTAGTGATGACAAAGGGAAAGCTTCCGATATGATCGCCTTTCTCATTAAAAAACACAAACGTAGGCGAACCTAACACTCGATATTGATTGGCTAACCGCTTGTCTAAATCTACTCCCCATGGATGGTGTACATTATATTCTTTAAACTTTTCTCTAATTTCCTTTTCTTTACCACTAAACACAATGGTCACAATATGAAAGTCAGGATGTTCTTGCTGAAACTGCTTGATATAAGGAATCGTAAAGGAACAACAGTCACAGGGAACCGCTACAAAGTGCAAAATCGTCTTTCCTTTTCCGATATATTGCTTTAAGTCCATCTCTTGCCCTTGTTCGAGGGAGGTAATAATTAAAGTTTCTTCTTCTGCCAGAGTAGAGAATACGATAAACCCAACTAATCCAACTAACAATACCAGGGGAATCAAAGAAAGAATATTCTTCCTCATGTATCCCTCACCTCCCATCCGCGCTACTTCTGTTCGTCCGCATGGTATCCTTTCATTAACTCCATATGCTTATCACCATCTGCCTGCTGAGTGAACCCTTCCACTTTTCTCTCCACGCCTGCTTCGGTTATCGTCACATGAGCATACCATTCCCCAGCCATGGCTAATGGCAACTCTAATTGGTAGGTTCCTGGATTCACTCTTTTCATCGTTCCTTCTGTTGGATGATTCATCATGTTCATATTCATATACAAATACACTTTTTCAACATCGATGGCCTTCCCATCTTTATCCTTAAGTTCTACAGTATAGAGAGTCTTCTGCCCCGTTGGAACGACTGCTTGAGCTCCGTTAAAACTTACCTCTATATCATTGAGTTTTGTCCCTTGCCCTTGCGAACAAGCCGTCATAAGTAAGACCACTACAGCAACAAGGCTAATCCAAACTTTTCTCATCACCGATTCCATCCTTCCCTAATTGAGTTGAGTTCCTCATCATTTTACACCCGGATGGTTGACGTTTTATATGACTCGACTGGGCTATTTTTAACTAGAGTGTGTCAAAAAAATGAACACCTTTAAGGATAAATGTAAGGATCGCTTGGTCGCTCTACAGTCTGCCATTTGTTTACTTTAATTACCGGCATCTCAAATTCTCCATAAGTTGCTGTATCAATCACCCCTCGCACTTTTATCCAGGAGTCTTGCGTCAAGATAGGGGCATCCTCCATTTGTGCAAGCAAGCCTACTACGCTTGCGTCAGCCACACAGTGCGTGATAAGAAATCGGGCTACAACCAGCTCGTCTTCTTTCATTTGTTCCTCTTTATAGACAAAGCCGGTCATTTCAATGGATTTACCTTTAAACTTTTCTGGATATAGAAAAATAGAATCTGCATAAGCAGCAAATTTTTTTCCCTCTAGTTTGATTTCATTCATCTCCATAACTTCATTGACCGTTTCCTCATAAATCTCATCTAAGTAGGAGAGATTGTTCTGGTTTGATGCATGATGCACCTCTTCGATTGGTGAAGCAGGCAATTCCTCATGAACCGAAGGTTGGTCTTTAATGGGAGTTGGTTTTATAGGTGTAATTAAGACCCCCTTTTTGGCCGCCATTGCTGCATCAAGCGTCTTCGCTGGAAAGAGAAATCCTGTGAGTAGAGGCAAAAGAATAATTGCGTAACTTACTCCTGTTCGAACATTCCACTTTGTTGGGTCTCCGTGATCATGAGTGCATCCGTCATGACACTCATGATCCTCCCTCTTTTCTCCCAACCACAAGTTCTTTATCTGGATAAAAAAAAGAAAGAGAAAGATTAGAGAAGCGATTTTACTTAAGCCTGAATATTTCATATTGATATATTTACTCATCTCCCCTGTATGGTGGAGCATGAAGATAAGACCTGAAAAACTAAGTAGAATGATCGCTCTTAACAGTTGTTGAGAAAATGAAATCATACTTTTCCTCCTTATACCCACAATTGAATCAACATAATGCTTGCGAACACAACGATCGAAATCAGTGAGCAAAGCACAATAACAAAACGTGCCCGGAAGACAGCGTGCATCATGATCATATTTTTTAGATCAAGCATGGGGCCATAAACAAGAAACCCTAATAAAGCCGATGGCGTAAACAAATTTCGGAAGGAAGCAGCAATAAACGCATCGGCTTCTGAACAAAGGGACAACAGAAAAGCTAGAGCCATCATAACAAGAGTGGATAGGATAACACCCTCTCCAAGCTTCATTAACCAAACAGACGAAACATAAGTTTGAACAAACGCAGCAAAGAAAGCTCCCAATATAAGGTATTTACCCATATCAAAAAACTCGTCGATAGAATGCTTAAACATTTGTTCAATTCTCTTGGACAAAGGCTGGGTGCCATGTTGAATAGAGCTAGAGCTTTGCACCTGACCAGATTGCATCGTCTTTTTTAGCTGATTGCCCTTAAAGATCAAACTAATGATCGATGCAACCACGAGGGCGACAGTAAATCCAAGAAGCATTCGCATACCGGCCATCTGACCATCATTTCCAAAAGCCATATAGGTAGATAAAATGACAATGGGGTTAATAATGGGTCCTGTCAGTAAAAATCCTACTCCTGCATACACAGGAACTCCTTTAGCAATCAAACGACGTACAATGGGTACAATCCCACATTCACATGCCGGAAATAATCCGCCCAACACACAGCTCATGAATACGGCCAAAAAGCGATTTTTTGGCATCCATTTTTGAATATGATCTTCCGTTACAAATATCTGTATCATACCAGCTATCAGCACACCAATTAGAACAAAAGGAATCGCTTCAATTAGAATGCTTAAGAAAATGGTATTTAAATTCAAAACAGAGGGTGGAATAAAGGAATCCTCCTCAAACGATATCCCCAAAAGGTTCCCTCCGGATAACACCATAAACATCACAGTTGCAAGAATAACTACTCCAGTTAACTCAAAGAAAAAAGAACGAATCGTATGCACCCTCTACTTCCTCCATCCACATCATATACCTAATCTATATGCGGACAAGTCTATAATATTGACATAATCAGAAATGATTCTGTTTCTCAAAAATAAAGAGACCTCAAATCAATGAGGTCTCTTAAAAAAGCTATTCCATTAATATCTATATTGATCTACAGAGCGTAGCTGTTGCAATTCTCGTAACTCTTTTTCCATACGCTCATGCTCCAAGTCCTCTCCAATTATCACGATTACAGGTTGAATGGGTCTTTCCGATTGGAAAGGCACAAACATGGATTCCCCGTACGCGAATTGGTAGGAGAAAAGTCCAGGTGATTCAGTCAATTGGAGAAAACCTTTCCCTCTATATATCGTACCCGGTAGATTTTTCATCCAAGATTCAAAACGGAGGCGATCTACCGGCCCTTCTAGCTCTCTAGAAAATGTACGTAAATGTAGAGAGTGTTGAACATGTGCCGGCGTATACCCGTCAACCGTTTTTCCTTTATGGCTAACTCCCTGAAGGAAGTTGGGATCTACTGAAGCGTATTGCGTTGGTAATATGTAAGCTTTCGGATTAAGAGTTGCCACATCCTTTTCAATACCCTGCCACCCCGATGGGTCTACTTTATCTATTTTATTAATGATCAGCACATCAGCATATTTCACCTGGTCTTCAATTAGCTTTGTTACCTTTGGTTTAAGAGTTGCCCGTTCGCTCCACTGCTTCGCATCAACCATAGAAATAACCGCTTGTATATGGACCTTATAGGAAAATGTTGGATGTGAACAAGCATGGATAATCTCCATCGGATGAGCTGCCCCTGTTGCTTCGATATAAATAGAATCCAGTTCATACTCTCCGAGCATCTGGGATAGCTGTAAAGACAACTCACCTTGAATACTGCAGCAAATACAACCACCCAGTAACTCCTTTAGAGGAGCGTCACCTGGAACAATGGAAGAATCAATACTAATCTCTCCCAATTCATTCATTATCACTCCGACTTTGTTGCCCTGGGCTTTCTCATTGGCGAGAAGCCTTGCTAGGAGTGTACTTTTTCCACTCCCAAGGAACCCAGTTAGTATATATACGTTCACCTTTGATTTCATTGCAAGATTCATCCTTTTTTCTGTCCATCCTATCGGTAATACGGGAGAAATGCAAGAACTCTGTACATGCAAAAACTCCGCTTTACTGATCGCGGAGTCTCTTCATTAATTAGCGAGTTTCTTTATGAATCGTATACTTGTTTAATCTTGGACAAAACTTGCGAAGCTCCATACGATCAGGGTGCTTTCTTTTATTCTTCGTAGTTGTATAATTGCGATCTCCACATTCTGTACAAGCTAGGGTAACCGTTACGCGCATCTTCTTTTCCTCCTTGATTTTACTTAAATCAAAATGATTTCGATTTGATGTTTTTTTATGGTACTATAAGCGTAAGACTAAGTCAACCAATAATGTAGAAGAAATAACAGTTGATTAAAAGAAAGTGAATTGAGTATATTTATCTTTAAAAATAATAATTGTTACGTATTACCATAAGGAGTTGAAACAATGCTAGATTGGTTAATCATCGGTGGGGGAATACAAGGATGTACTTTGGCTACTTATCTCCTGCGTCATAAGAAAACGAGCATACAGCAGTTAGGAATTATCGATCCTCATCAAAACCCACTTCATAAGTGGATCCAAAATACTTCTATTTTGGAAATGCCTTTTCTTCGTTCTCCTTCCATACATCATCTTGACGTAGAGCCCTTTGCTCTTGAGAGATATGCCAAAAAGGAAAGAAGTCGTTTCGCTGCAGCCTTCACCTTACCCTATGACCGACCCTCGCTTGAACTCTTCAATGAGCACTCTAGAGACGTCCTTGGAGAATTAGAGATACCATCTGCATGGATCAAGGGAAAAGCTGCTGGAATGATCCGTAAGAAAGATTACTGGTGTGTAGTATTAGACAATGGAAAGGAAATCGAAAGTAAGCATGTTGTCCTTGCCATGGGTTTAAGTGAGCATCCTCATTGGCCTGAATGGGCGACTAAAGCGAAGGATGATGGTGGTCAGGTGTATCATATATTTAGTAAGGCTCCTACCGACTTTACATCCCTTACACCACCCATCGTCCTTGTTGGGGGTGGAATTAGTGCTGCGCATACCGCCATACGATTATGCAAGCTGTATCCGGGCCAAATAACGCTAGTAACAAGACATGAACTCCGCATCCACCAATTTGATTCTGATCCTGCCTGGCTAGGTCCGAAGAATATGAATCCCTATCGCACAATTAAGGACTTTCAGAAACGAAGACAGATGATTCTGTCTGCTCGACATCGGGGCTCCATGCCTACTGAGCTTTACTTAGCTCTTATGAAGGAGCAAAAATTAGGGAATCTATCTATCTTAACGAATCAAGTAGAAAACACTCAAATCCTTGGAGGGCAGGTTTTATTTCAATTTACAGACCAATCCGAAGTCTTGGCTGGTTCTGTCATGTTAGCTACAGGTTTTCACACTTCTCCGCCGGGGATGGATTGGCTAGAACCTACTCTGCGTGAACAAAATATGCGCTGCGGCGTTTGTGGCTATCCTATAGTTTCATCCGTAAACCTAGAATGGACAGATGGACTTTTTGTCATGGGGCCGCTAGCCGAACTAGAAATAGGGCCGGTTTCACGGAATATCGCTGGAGCAAGACGAGCAGCCGAACGTATTTTACAAGCTACATAACAATTTATTCTTTTGTTAAATCGGAATAATTATGATATAATTTAAATTAGAAATCATTCTAAAGGAGATGTTACTACATGAAAAAAGGAATCCATCCGAAATTTCAACCCGTTGTATTCTGGGACATTACATCAGATTACAAATTCCTAAGTGCATCAACCAAACATTCCAACGAAACGATTCAATGGGAAGATGGCCATACCTACCCTCTCATTAAAGTGGAGATTAGCTCTGCTTCTCATCCTTTCTACACCGGAAAGCAAAAGACCATCGACACAGGTGGAAGAGTAAGCAAGTTTATGGAAAGGTATAAACTTAAGAAATAAAAAAAGCTGTCTGACCTCGTCAGACAGCTTTTTCATCATATGACTCTAAGAAACGGTTGATTGTCCGCCTTAACCAAGGTCCTAACTCCCGAGAATTCCTGAAGATCCTTTCCTCGTAGCCCCATGGTTCTCGATTGCTATTGTACATAATCAACGTTAATTTTGGCGTTATTTCTTCAAAATAAATATGAAATTCAACCCCATCTATTCGGGAGGCCGTCACTTCGTATCCATAACACTGCGGGATCTTCTTTACGTTCACCAGATGTAAATCTATGAATAATTCCTCTAAGGCCTTCCACCCCTCTTCTTTCGGAAGAGAGATCGTATTTTGGATATGTTGCAAAAGTTGACTTGTTGTAATCCCCTTTTCTTTCACTTGTTCATACAGATTTCCCATTTCCCTCAAAAAAAGAGCCTTACTCACCCTAGTCCCTCCTCGCTTTCCTTACATGATACTCATGTAGTTAAAACGAAATTATTACTATTTGTTAATTATACTGTTCAACTTCACTCTAGTCAAAACAAAAAAACTAGCCTCTAACGAGACTAGTTTTTAGCATTATTTCTTATACTCTAAAGCTTGCTTCAAGGTTTCTATGTTATCCTTCATGACACTGAAGTAATTCTTTCCTTGGGATAATTCTTCTTGTGTTAGATTTTCAAGGGTATTAAGGGTTAGAGCTTCGGCGCCCACCTCATGTTTCACAACCTCAGCTACTTTTCCTGATACAAGAGAGTCAAATAAAATATTTTTGATTTCATGCTCTCTAGCTTCATCAATAATGTTCTTTAATTGTTGCTGAGACGGCTCATTAGAAGGACTTAAGCCAGAAATCGCAATTTGTTTCAACCCATAAGCATGAGTGAGATAACCGAACGCTGCATGGGAAACTACAATTTCCTTATGGTGGGAATGAGCAACTAAATCCTTAAAAGCAGCATCCAGTTCATCGAATTGTGTGTTTAATGTTTGGAAATTCCCTTCATAATACTCTTTGTTAGCTGGGTCCGCTTTTATCAATGCATCTTTAATAAGCTCCGCTTGTTTCTTTGCTTTTAATGGATCAAGCCAGATGTGCGGATCAAATTCTCCGTGGTCATGATCTCCTTCACTGGCATGCTCTTCATGTCCGTGATCTTCCTCTTTCGCATGCTCTTCATGTCCATGTTCTTCCGCTTTCGCATGCTCTTCATGTCCATGATCCTCCGCTTTCGCGTGCTCTTCATGTCCATGGTTTTCATCATGATCTACTGCTCTTACTAATTCGATATCCTTGCTAGCATCTACGACAATTAAGTCTTTATTCTCTAGCGATTGAAGAGCTTTATCAGTCCATCCTTCAAAGCCAGCACCGTTATAGATAAAAACATTCGCCTCATTAAGTTTAATCATATCCTTAGCGGTTGGCTCGAAATCATGTGGCTCTACTCCTGCGGGGACAATATTTTCTATGATCGCTTTGTCCCCTGCAATGCTTTGAGCGAAATCGGTTAGAGCAAACAATGTGGTGTACACCTTAATCTTACTATCTACTACCGGCTCCGTATTCGCTAATGTGCTTTCCTCCGGTTTCGTTGCTGTTCCACATGCAGA
Source organism: Ammoniphilus sp. CFH 90114 (assembly GCF_004123195.1). Lineage (NCBI taxonomy): Bacteria > Bacillati > Bacillota > Bacilli > Caryophanales > Paenibacillaceae > Ammoniphilus > Ammoniphilus sp. CFH 90114. The sequence continues at coordinate 325,989 of NZ_SDLI01000002.1, read as the reverse complement.
TAATAACATCCCTAATGAAAATAGGACTGTAAACAATCCAAGAAATGGTCTTTTCATTAGTGACAACCCCCCTTCTCCATTAACGCTTCCACTAAAACGGAAATCTTATTATTTACGAACCTAATACTACTACACTTATCCCAGATGGTCAACCCGCTTAATCGTGTTAATGTATTTTTTTTCCTTTACATGAAAAGACACCCATATAGGGTGTCTTAAACAGAAGATGGCTGATTCAGCGTTTTCTTTTCTATGCCCTTAATGACGATTACCCCTAATCCCTGCAGTAGGAACTTAGCAAGAATTTGACCTAATATGGCTAAAGGTACCATCTCCCAAGTTAAGAAACCAGCACCTAAAGGTGAAAGTCCGATAATGACAAATAGTACACTATCTAAAAACCCCCCGACCAAACCGCTGTACAAAACTCTCATACTAAAGGGAAGCTTGAGACGGGAATAAATCTCTGTATCCGTCGTTTCGGACACTAGAAAGGCAATGGCTGAGGCTAAGACAATAATTAAGGTATCCCCTAGAAGATAAGAGCTTAGGGCGGATAGCATTAAAGCAAAGGAAATGATCGCGTACGTTTTTGCCCTACCATGCTGTTTCTGTACGTAGTCACGCAAGATAAAGGTCAAGCCAACAATTAAACTGCCTGCCGGAATGATAAGGGCCCCAAGATGAAAGGGCATGACAGCCGCTGTAACTACATTTGCCGTCACAATGGAAAGTAAATAAAATAAAATGCTCATGTTTCATCACCTATCTTATTCTTATGAAGTGCAATAAGAAGACCATGCTCTTCTTTATTTTTTCTCCTATAACAGAAGACCGATTTAAAATAATATCATGAAACTTACAAATCGTAAACTTCTTCTTTTAGGAAATGGTCCTATAGACCATCTTCTTAGTTTAAAAAATTTTTAGCAACTTTCCATTGTTATACAATATAATATTATTAAGTAAACTGTATTATAACAATATGGGGAGGTATTCATATGTTATCTAGAGAAGAAAGAAAAAACATGATTAATTTTATTGTGAATCTGTATGGAGTTGGAGCAGATGACTTTATTTATATGACAGATACAGACGTTGAGGGTATGTATGAAAAGGTGTATTACGAAGTGGAACTGCAAAGGGATATCTAAGCTGTAGGTCAATCAGACCTACAGTTTTTCTTTAAATTGGAGGTTAAGAATTAGCAGAAAGAAACCATTTCAATTAATTGCCATATGCGATATATTAGACTAAAGAATTTCATTTTGTCAGAGTTTGAGGTGTGTTATGCGCTCTATCTTGTTAGGAGTCAGTGCTGCTTTCTTTTTTGCCTTCACCTTCGTCTTAAATCGATCCATGGATCTTTCTGGAGGAAGTTGGATGTGGACCGCTTCCCTTCGATTTATTTTCATGGTACCTTTACTTGGAGCCCTCGTCCTGTTGCGAGGCAAGTTTCGTACTCTTATTCAAGAGATGCGCAAAAATCCAAAAGCATGGTTACTGTGGAGTTTCCTTGGATTTGGATTATTTTATGCACCCCTTTGTATTGCAGCGGCTTATGGACCAGGATGGCTTATTGCAGGCACTTGGCAAATAACGATTATTTCGGGATCTTTACTTGTACCTCTATTTTATGAGACCATCCATACCTCTGGAGGTACAATAAAGAGAAGAGGAATCATTCCGTGGAAGGGACTATCCATGTCCTTATTAATCCTTGCCGGGATCATTCTTATGCAGATCCAACACGCCCAGAACGTATCAGTTGCCGAAGTGCTAATGGTGCTCATCCCTGTACTTATAGCTTCCTTTGCCTATCCGCTTGGTAACCGCAAAATGATGGAGGTTTGTGAAGGACGATTAGATGCCTTCGAAAGAGTATTAGGTATGACCATAGCCAGTCTACCTATATGGATCCTTCTAGCAGTTATTGCTTTCGTTGATACAGGAATGCCAAGCTCGAGCCAAACTTTTCAATCGTTTGTTGTTGCCCTTGCTTCCGGTGTCATTGCTACCGTTCTCTTTTTCAAAGCGACAGACATGGTCAAGGGTGATATGCAGCGTCTAGCTTCTGTAGAAGCTACTCAGTCGCTTGCCGTTGTCTTTACGCTTATTGGGGAGATCTCTATTCTTTCTGGAGCCCTGCCCCCTCTTCTTTCTTGGATAGGCGTGCTTCTCGTAGTCATTGGTATGGTCCTGCATAGCTACAATTCCCGTCGGAAGAGCAACAGTACTAAAAATCAAAAACAAACAGTCAGCGCCTGAAATTACAGGGCAAGTTTCTATCTTTACCATAGGAACTTGCCCTTTTACTATTGTCTCCTAAAATAGATATCTACCTAACACCAACCCTCTGCTTCTTCATAAAATAAACTAGTGTTACAATACTTCATGGTAGAAAGGGGGTTTTAACATGTCGTTTTCACTGGGAGGTTTAATGCTTTATGCCATGTGGGCTGTGTTAGGAGTCATGATGGTTGATTTTATCGTAGCAAGCTATCGTGCCTTGAAAAGAAAGTACTTTTCCGCTGACATTATCCTTGAGTACCTCAAAGACTTTGTTTTTTATATTTTTCCTCTCTTTCTTATTGCCAACATGACGGGTCTTGATCCCACGGGATGGATTCTGCTCATTGCCTATTTTGGTGCTAGTTTAGCGGTGTTGGTCAGGTATCTATCTGCTATAAAGAGGAAATTGTAGATTCAATGTAAGAAAAACGCCTCGGAGTTTTCCGAGGCGTTTTTCTAAAGTAGTTATGTATATGTAAAGCGAACTTAGATTCCTGCAATTTACTTACTAACCGGCAATAAACAAATAAATGTATAGAACAAGAAAGCTTGTATACAAGTACTTTGTAAAAGTCGGTGCCTCTTTATCCATCCACTTTCTAAAAACCATAATACCAAATCCCGCCGTAACAAGAAGGAATCCAATGACGTCTGGCAATCCAGAATACCTTAAAATAATTCCTGCAATAACGAGGATCAAGGGAAGCAAATTCAAAACTAATGGTGACATGTAATTATCCTTTCAACATTTCATTTGAGCCCATTATAGCATGTTTCAAACTCATCTCATAATTGTTTGATCTTATGATCGGCTTTTTTTACTCCAACAAAATGTACTCTTACTTACAGACTTCTACCCATTCTTCGAATGATCAAGCTTCATACATTACTAATAGATTCATAGAGAGGAGGGAATTCTAATGAATAGACTCTGGTCTTACGTGGGGGGTTTAGTAGCTGGATTAGCTATTTCCTCAACTACCTTCACAGGTACTTTCTTGTCTGACTTAAATCCATTTTTTGAAGTTGTATCAATAGTCGCGATCCTCGTTTTTTCTGGTGCACTTGTTTGGGAAGGAATCAAAGGCTTAATGAACAACTAATTTAGACTCCTGATTCATCAGGAGTCTTTTCTATTCATCATCTTGCTTTTGCCTCAACCCTGCGAAAAGACTAGTAATAAGAACTGCAATAATTGTAACTGTAATAGCATAAAAAAATTTAGCCTTCACCGTATCAGAAGGGAATAAAAACCACCTATCAAATAAGGATTGAACAGCTTCATTCCATGCAAGTGCAGCAATAACACCGAAACCTGCAGTAAATAGCGTTATGATTTGTTCCATTATTTTTTTGCTCATGTACAAGACACCTCATGAACAAGGTATGACAGAACCATCCTGAAAATGAATAATTGTAGTCAAAATATGGTCAATCACGTTTCCAACGATAGGGAAGTTCGACGATACTCTCCGGTTCCCCAACGACTGCGAAGTCTAACAAATCCTTCAGTATTCTAGCTTGTATCTCACTCCCGCCCGCTCCTCCAAATGATCTTCCAAGTGGAAAACGCAAATACAAGGATCTTGGGGCCCTCACCTTCTTCGTTACATTCGGCAGATGGCTAATCGCTGCTGTTCGAATGCCTCGGCTCTCGATCTCTCTTTGAATCAATCCCACGGATTGATGGCAAATATATCAGCCAGGTGAGAGAAGCACAATGTCTACTCCATCCTCTACCAACTGTTGGGCAACTTGAGGTGCGGTTTCATCTATAAGTAACTCTGTCTTAGGGATATATCCCATCAAACCAAAGTGATGTGTAGCTGTACTCCCAATGGTCCCCGACTCGACAAGTTCGTGTAACCTATCAAGTGGAAATACGCAGTTGATATCTTGATCAGCATCCGAGCGATCATAATGGGTATGGCTAATAACCAAATCCTCTTTTGTCGTAGCATCGGGAATGATTCGATAACTGTGATCTCCTGCTTCGACGTCAAATCTAGGCTGACTTCTAAGATGCACCCCAGCAGTTGTGACTAAAGCTACTCTTGCTTGAGAAAGATCCTTGTTCCATTCAGCTATCGGCGGTGGCGTTGTGACGGAGTGGACCATCTTTTCCGCCACTTTTCCAATGATTTTCTGCTTCCACATGAACCCCTATTCCTCCTCTCTAAGTATTCTACGAGCTTCAAACATACGTTGAAGGGCCGTAAAGACCTCCACAGCCAAAAACAACCCCGTTGACCACAATAACCAGGCTGGAAACAAGATCATGACGGTAAAGAGAATAAAGCCTTCTGTTCGTTCTGCTAGACCCGCTTGATAGTAGAATGACTTAATTCCCTTCTTTTCCGAGAGCGCCCCCACCGTAAGAAAGACCGTCATTGAAAAAACAATTGAAGCAGTAAGAAGTAACAGCAGAAACTGAGCTTGGGGAAAACGGGCAGCAAGTCCGACAATTACAGATAGTTCTACGATTCTATCAAACGTAATATCCATAACCGTTCCCCATGCCGATGTCTTTTTACTCGATCGTGCCATGGAACCATCGACAGCATCTAAGAAACCGGATAACCATAGGAATACAATCGCCCAGATCGGTTGCTCAAAATAAATCAATGGGCCCGTAAGTATTCCTAGCAGAAAGGCTATCCACGTCACTTGATTAGCGCTTAATCCCATCCTCAGTAAGACTCGCCCTGTAGACGAAATATATGGTTCTACGTACTTTCTTGCATGTGTATCAAGCATGGCTCCACCCTCCTTTCATGTCACCTTAGAGGAATAAAATGCAATCCGGACTTTCTATACCTAATCGTTACGGCTCGACCAGGTACCCATGAAGGGTCAGGCTCATGACCTAAATTCATCACTTCAAGGGTATGACCACCCATCTGTACTTCAAGTAAGGTGACGCTACCTACATAAGTTATCTGAGATAAAACCCCTGTCATAATCCCTTCATTTACTGAATCATTCGGATCTTGATGCAGCGTGGCGGATAGAACTTCAGGCCGTAGAACCAACCACCCTTCTTGATCAGTGTCCTCCGTTGGTAACTCGAGCTTTAAGCCATCCGCAAGAAACCACTTTCCCGTTCTTTTCCCTTTCAAAATATTACGTATTCCCAAGAATTGCGCGACGTCAGGATGGTTTGTTTGTTTGTATAACTCGGCTGGTGTTCCCACCTGCAAAATCGTTCCTTCTTTCATCACACCGATACGATCCCCTAATACAAAGGCTTCCTCCCGGTCGTGTGTCACCATAACAACGGTAACCTTGTATTCTCTTTGCATACGTTTTACGAGTTGTCTCATCCCGTTGCGCAGTTCCGGATCTAGGGCACTAAAGGGTTCATCCAAGAGGAGTACCCTGGGATGGGTAACCAAAGCTCGAGCGAGGGAAACTCGTTGCTGCTGACCACCGCTAAGCTCCGTCGGGATTCGGCTCTCAAAACCTGTTAGCTCTACTTGATACAGAATTTCTCGGGCTTTCTTTAACCGCTCTTTCTTTGGCATGCCTTGCATCTTTAATCCAAAAGCTACATTTTGTTCTACGTTCATATGAGGAAAGAGCAAAGCATGCTGAAACACCATACCCAGTCCCCGTCTCTCCGCTGGTATCCCCACTACGGTTTGCCCATTAATCTCAATGCCCCCTAAATCAGGTTCAAGCAACCCTGCAATCAGTCTTAGCAGGGTTGTTTTTCCGCAACCAGAAGGTCCGACCAGGACAAAAAATTCTCCTTCTCTAATACACAATTCTTTTATTGTAAGTAAAAATTGATTTTTAGTGTCGTATGTTTTCTTGATGTCTGTTATACGGATCGAGGCCATTAGCTCCTGTCCTTTCCTTACGTTACATTCAGAAGTTCCTTTTAGCATAATATCCTTTAAGCAGAAAGTCCATGGAGAGCATGGCTAATAAGGCCACTCCAACAAATAACAAAGAATAGGCCGAACCGACAGCGGGGTCTCCTCCACTAATGAATGGGAAAAGGAGCAAGGGTAGTGTTATCACCTGTCCGCCTCCGATGAGTAAGGTGATCAGGTACTGACTGGCGGATACTAGTAGACTTAGTCCGGCACCAGCTGCAATCCCCGGAAGTAGATGCGGAAAAACAATATGATAAAACCTTTGCATTCTCCTAGCTCCGAGCATTCTTGCTTGTTCCTCCCATTCAAACCCTAGTGTACGATAGCTTGTAATAAGTGCCCGAAGAACATAGGGAACTGTTGGAATCACATGAGCAAGGATAACTCCCCATAGCGTGTCTGTTAACCCCAATCCAATAAATGTCATATGGATTCCCATCATAGGGACAAAGGCAGGAACGACTAAAGGAGCAAACAACAGGGCTTCCATCATCCATTTACCTTTCATTGGCCATCTGGCCAGTGCATTAGCGGCTGGAATACTAACCACTAAATTGATGAGGGTAACCGCAAACGCAATAACTAAGGTGTTCATTACCGCTTCCCAAGTCCTAGAAGAAGGAGAAAATAAATAAATCCAGGATCGCCAACTATATGCTGTGGGGAACAAGTGAGGCCAACTCCAACCGGCGGAAAAACTTTGCAGGAGAAGTGGAAGGATGGAGACAAGCAAGGCGAGAAAACCTAGAATCGTCGCAAGCCATATCACGCTTTTTCTCAAGCCCAACCCTTCCCTTCACGTAGGCTCCATCTCTTGCTTAGACGGTAAGCGGCATACCCTAAACCAACAGAAATCACGGTGATGATCACATTCAACGCCATTGCCTCTGGACGCTCACTTAAACTACCCGTATAAAGGCGGAACCCATAAACGGAGATCATCTCAGGATAAGTTACACCTAATAGATAAGGCATCTCGAAGGCAGTAAATGTGAAAGCAAATACAATAAATGAAGCAGCTAACCATGCCGGCATCAGCAAGGGTATCACGATCTCTTTAAGGAACATCCAAGTATTAGCCCCGAGCATGCGAGCAGCTTCCTGCCAAGAATCACGAATCCGCTGAATGACAGGAAATAGAAGCAACGCAACAAAGGGGGTTTCCTTCCAAACGTAAGCAAAAATAATTCCCCAGCCCATGGGCTCATGAATCAAAACAGGGAACTGAGTCATATCTTCTATTATTCCAAGTGAATAAATCACTCTTGAAATCCAACCACTCTGCATGAAAAGGAGGACCATCAGATAGGCAACAACTAAATGGGGAATGAGCAGTGGAAAAAGGAACAATCTCTGCCAAACCCACCCTACTGATCTCTCCTCTTTCTTCCATAATAAGGTTAGTAAGGCTGCACCCAAACCCAAAAAACTAGATAGTAAAGTCGAAAGAAAAGCGGTTCGCAGAGACAAGCTTAATGACTCCCAAAACTGATCTTGTTCTATCAAGGTTTCATACGCACGAAGACTTAATTCAAGTTGTCCAAGAACTGGAAAATAGCCTAGACTCTGCAGTATACCTAAGCCTAATCCTCCCACAAACAGAAGCAGGATTAAAGTAAGAACAGGCATAATCATCAAATATGGCTTACTTTTTCGCCACATTCTCTATCCAGCCTTTCTCCAAATAATCCACATACTCAGCAGGAAACTCAGGTAGTTGGTGCTTTTCTAACTCCTCAGTGCTAAGCGTTGCTAGACCACGATCTATCTGTTCTACACGTTCCCGGTCCTCAGGGGACAGCTTTTCCAGGTCTAAGACCATGCCTTCCCCCCAATGAGACGGATCAAGCTTTGCCATTTGAGCTTCAGGCGAGAGTAAATAGTTAATCGCGATCATTGCTCCCGCTTTATTGGCAGCATTAAAAGGGATGGAAAGATAGTGCGTATTCGCTAAAGTCCCTCCATCAAGCACAAAAGTTCGTGTTGATGGTCCAAACGTTCCATTGGCCATTTCATTGCTTGCACGAGCCGGGTCATACCCCATCGTCATCCATACTTCGCCATTGGCATATAATTGGTCCAGCTTACCCAAGCTTTCTGGATAAGTCTTTCCCTCACGCCATAGGTAGGGTTCGATCTCTTGTAAGTAATCCCACATTGGAGGAAGTAGCGGTGCTAGTTCGGACTCCTGAAACGGACGAATAAAGGGTTGATAATCCCCTGTTACTTCCACGAGCACATGGCGGATAAAAGCACTACCCGTAAAATCAGGTGGAGCTGGATAAGTAAACTTTCCCGGATTCGCTTTAACCCATTCCTTTAGTTCGTTCATAGATTTAGGTGGGTTAGGAATCTTCGCGGAGTCATAAACAAACACAAACTGGGCTTTTCCCCAAGGAGCCTCCATTCCTTCCGTATCCAAACCAAAATCAAAACGGATATCCGGTGCATCATGGTTGACAAACTGCTGTACATTCGGCAGTTTGGCTGCAAAGGAGCCTGCAAGCAAACCATTCTCTTTCGCTGACTTAAAGTTCTCTCCATTAATCCACACAATGTCTGTGTTTCCTTTGGTTTTCCCAGCTTGCTTCTCTGCTAATAGCTGATTTAAGATATCTTTTGTATCCTGTATGGGAACACGATTGAGTTCCACACCCGTTGACTCTTTAAGCCTTGGAGCCACCCATCCATCCATATACTGGTTAATAGAATCGCTTCCTCCCCACATATAGATGTTTACTTTTTGTCCTTTTGCTTCCTCTGTTACCTGCTCCCAAGGAAGCTCTAAGGTGTTCTGTGCTCCATCAGCTTGAGATGGCTCTCCATTACCGCAACCCATTAGGGGGAGAACCATGCAGAACAATGAAAAAAACAACCCCCATCTGCAATACGTCAAATCTTTCTTCTCCCTTCCATTGTCACCATATTCGTGGTTTTCCTGTTCCATCGTTTATATCCAGCAGGAATAATCATAAGAGCGATCACTAAGGCAATCGCCATAAAAAACATAGGTGAAAAAACCTGGTGCAGGGAAGCACCCAGATAGTTATAAGCAAAAGCCCCTGGAAGTATTCCCAATGGGGTCGCCAAGGCGTAGTCGCGGAATCGTATTCTCGTGAGGCCTGCTCCGTAATTTACTGCATCAAAAGGAACAAGAGGAATGAGTCGTAGGAATAGAATAGCCTTGAAACCCTGTTCGTTCATATAAATGTCCAATTTCCCAAGACGACCACGCGTCCACTTCTCCATCGTTTCCCTTCCCAATTTTCGAGCCGCGCCAAATGCAAGAAAAGAACCCAGTGTTGCCCCGATTAAATCAAAGAAAGTGCCCCACCAAGGCCCAAAAGTTAGACCCCCTGCTAGTGATAAAATGACCGCTGGAAAGAAAAACAAGGGGCGAATGGTGTATAAGAATATGTAAACAAGGGGCGCAATCCATCCAAACGAAAGAATATATTCTCTAATAATAGCTGGTTGAAACAGTTGAGCATCAAGAGAACGAAGCAAGTAAACACCAGAAAAGACAAGACCAACAAAGAGAAGTCCTTTAGCAATATGTCGATTCACGATTATCCCCCTTATTAGCCCCTGAACCAACGGACATAACGCTTTATCCACCGCTGTATTCGTCCGTCAAAAAGCCTTTTTCTCCAATACAAATCTGCCGTTTGTTTAACGGCGTTAGAACGTGTGGGATAAGGATGCATTACACTAGATAGCTTGTGCATTTTCTGCTTCCATTTCCTTGTCACAATGACCTCTTGCATAAACTCCCCAGCATCCTGTCCTACTGCATGAGCACCAAGGATGTAACCCTTGGAATTGGTGATGATCTTCACTAAACCTTTATCGTTCCCTTCTGCCACAAACCGATCAACCGTTTCCAACGGCGTTTTAAAGACCTCTATTTTATTCCCTAATCTTCTAGCTTCCTCTTCGGTTAAACCTAGATGGAAAACCTCTGGATCTGTAAACAGCACCCACGTGTCAGCCTCTCGGTTCACTTTACGTTTCAAGCCTAAAACAGCATTGGAAACCGCAATCTTCCCTTCCTCGCCTGCTTCATGGGTAAATAATGCACGCCCATTCACATCCCCCACCGCATAGATGTGCGGCTTGGACGTTCGCAGATGAGAATCTACCTTAATATAACCTCGTTCAGTGAGAACCCCTGCTGCTTCTAGGTGAAGAGACTCGGTATTTGGAATTCGACCCGTTGCTAGGAATACGTCATCTACTTCCAGTTCGATCAATTTACCATCCTGTGAGATGATCGCTTTTTTACTGTTTGAGGCAGTAATTAATTCCTTGACCGTTGCTCCTGTCATGAATTGAATACCTTCCGACTCAAGCGTCCCTCGTAAACTTCTTGCAATTTCTTGATCCTCACGATATAGGATCTCTTTAGATGCTTCCACAATGGTTACCATCGTTCCTAATCGCGAAAAGCCCTGAGCAAATTCTATTCCAATAGGACCACCCCCAATGACTAACAAACGAGAAGGAAGCCGATCCATATTTAGAATGGATTCATTCGTTACAAACCCTATCTGCGCAAGATCTGGGATCGGTGGGATGAATGGACGCGAACCGGTTGCAATGACAATACGTTTCCCAAATACTTTTTCTTCTTCATTGATCATGATCTCATGAGGGGAAGTGAATGAGCCTAAGCCGTTATAAACATCGATACCAAGTTTTCCAAACCGCGCAGGATCATCATGCTCGCTTATACGAGTGACAGCGTCTTTGACGAACTCCTTTACGCGCGAGAAATCGACTGCCCCAGAAACGTCCATCCCAAAAATATTGGATTGTCGTGCTACATAAACTGTCTTCGCTGCATGAAGAAACGATTTACTGGGGATACATCCCGTCCATAGACAATCTCCCCCTAACGGTCCGTCTTGAATAAGAGCAACCTTAGCACCAAAGCTAGCTGCTCCGGCAGCTGTAACCAATCCTCCCGCCCCTCCACCAAGGACGATGAGATCATAAGTTTTCATAGTAAGCCACCTTTATATTTAAGCAGAAATTTGTTTTGCCAGACTGGATTTCTTTTTCCATGCTGAAATGATCACCGCTAGACAGATCGTGACAATGAAGATCCAGAAAAGAATTTTCACTGACCCTGAAGCGGTCTGACCTAAGTAAGAATAAAGAATGGTGGCTGGAGCCTGACCAATCCCTGTTGCAATCCAGAATCCCCAGAATCTCATGGAAGTTAACCCTGCAGCATAGCTTACCACATCAAATGAAATAAAGGGCAGCAACCTTGATACGAGAATTGATTGTTTACCGTACTGCTGAAAAAATTTATCTGTCATCTCAATTGCGGATTTACTCACTAACTTCTCGACAGCGGGTCTTCCTAAAGAACGTGCAATGAAAAAGCATAAAGCCGCACCAAGCATCGCGCTGCTCCAAGAAAGCAGACCGCCCCAGAAGGCTCCGAACAGCATCCCATTTGCGAAGGTAATCACGAACGCGGGTAAAGGAGCTAGGACCGCCTGAAAGATCATAAGCAACGCAGAAACGATTGGTGCAAAATAACCAAAGGATAAGAGATAGTCACGAAAGGCCTCAATATCAGCGGCTGCAAGCATAGCAGAAGCATCATTAATAAAATACCTTATTCCTGGCTGAACAAAGTAAAGCAATACAAAGACAAAGCTTATACCAACAACAGCAAAGATTGAATTACGTTGTGCTTTCGTCATGATTTTTCTCCCTTCTTCCAACTGTTTTTGGTAAAACAAGTGGCTTAACAGCCCAACGATAAATATCACTAAAATTGCTGAATTCATTTGGCTAAGAGAAAGATGAGGCATATAGATTCCCTGCCGGAGAACGTAGGCTGGTACGATAAGCAGCCGATCCCATTGAAAGGACTGGACAATCAATAGGGTTAGAGGACCGCCTACCAAGATACTAGCATGAACATATCGCTTCTCCCAAATAAGCCAATGGTCTAAAACAAAAAATTGATTCAGGAGAAATAGGATGATCGCTATTCCAACAAATACGGGAACCATGGCTCCTAGGTTGGCTCTCATATCAAGCCACGTCCATTTTACTAATGCATTAGCCAAGCTTAAGCTAAATATGAACGAGAAAAAGCCGGCATTTAAGATACCAAAAATGAATTGAAAAGTTCGATTGGTGGGTGCGATTGACATGTCGATCATCACCTCCTATTTGGTTAAAGGGCATAAACGCATGTTTATGCCCAACAAGTAAAAAAATTAGAGTAATTTAAAAGTTACGATGACTGGTGTTCCATCTGCAGGTAATACATCCTTGTTCCCTATAAATTCAACTTCTTTGTCCGCAAAAGCACCTTGGTGTTGGTGATGATTGCTTGTAATCCCCACTGGGCAGCTGTCAAAGCAAGCTAGACAACCTGTAAAGGCATCAATAGAGCGAGCATGATTCCCACCAAACTTGTACTCAATTGGCTTCCCCGTAGAATCTAATACCAGCTCTGTCATCTTATACTCCTTAGGTGCTCCCTCCCAAGAGATGGTTACATCCAGAACAGAGCCTTCAATAGTCTGACCTGCCGTATCCGGGGTCAAGTTATTGCCTGCTTCCGCTCCGATGGCCATTAAAGCATCGTGGAAGTTAGCTTGGTTAGCATAAGAAGTAAATAATGCCTGACCACCATATTTTCCCTCATGGAAGTTAAGACCATGACGAGTAGGCTCAACCGTATATTTACCATTAAGTTTAGCGAACACTTTGACCGTCTTTGCTTCTTTATCTACAACTAGCGGTTGCTGCTCCGTTGTATCTACTCCTTCAGCCGCAACGGTTTGCGTTCCTTTCACCTTTGCTCCCCCACTGGTTTCCTGTCCTCCACCACAAGCTGTCAAGGAGACAGCCACCAGAGCGGCCAGTAAAAGATAAGTCAATTTCTTCATAAATGATAGCACCTCCAATAAATAATTCCTTTTGACCCTATAAAATATATCACAAAATCTAATTTGCATGATAACTTTTCTTTAGCATTTAGCACATACAAGAAAACTCAAAAAATTATACCAACAGAAAATATGTACTTCAAAGTTTACCAAAGTAATGATATAGTAGATTTGCAGGTCTCTAGCATCTTAAATAAATAAATGGGGGTAATAGTAGATGAAGAAATTATTCACCGGCGTACTCAGCACGGCGATGATCGCTAGTTTAGCTATCACTGGCTGTAGCTCCAACCAAGAGACTACTCCAAGTCCTAACGATGGCAAAACCGAAGAGAAGGCAGCGGAAAAGAAAGAAAGCGTTATCCGTATGAATATTCAGACGGAACCGCCTTCCCTACACCCTGGTATCGCCACAGATACACAATCCATCACCGTTATTCGTGCGACTATGGAAGGTTTAATGAGAATCGGAATGGATGGAAAGCCTCATGAAGCAGCAGCTGAGAAGGTAGAAATCTCCGAAGATCTTAAGACTTATACTTTTACCATCCGCGATCATAAATGGAGCAATGGTGAAGCTGTCACGGCCCACGATTTTGAATATGCTTGGAAGTGGATTCTAACTCCTACCAATGAAGCTCCTTATGCTAACTTACTATACTTGATCGAGAATGCTGAAGCTGCAAAGAAGGGTGAAGCATCCCTTGACGATGTTGGTGTGAAGGCTCTTGACGAAAAGACTCTTCAAGTAACCTTAAACAACCCAACTCCTTACTTCTTAGAATTTACTGCTTTCTCTGTTTTCTACCCAATGAACAAGGCTGTTAATGAAGGAAATACAAATTGGCATGCGGAAGCAAACACACACGTTGGTAATGGTCCTTACAAGCTAGCTGAATGGGCTCATGGATCTGAACTAGTACTTAAGAAGAGTGACACCTATTGGGATGCTGCATCTGTTAAAGGTGACACCGTTAAGTTGATGGTCATTGAAGATCAAAATACAGAAGTAAGCATGTTTGAAGCAGGAGAATTGGACTGGGCAGGATCCCCTCTTTCTGAGATTCCACCAGATGCTCTAGTACCTCTATTACAAGAAGGTAAAGTAACTAGCCAACCAATCGCTGGTACTTACCTCTACCGTTTTAACACAACAAAAGAGCCATTCACGAACGCAAAAATTCGTAAAGCATTCTCTTATGCAATTGACCGTCAGAGCTTAGTAGAAAACGTAGCACAAGGTGGACAAATGCCTGCTATGGCTTGGGTTCCTCCAACTATGATTCCTGAGAATGAAAAAGGTCTATTCCAAGACAACAACGTAGAAGAAGCGAAGAAGCTATTAGAAGAAGGATTGAAGGAACTTGGTAAAGACAGCCTTCCTCCTATTGAACTTCTTTACAACACTCAAGAGCTGAACACGAAACTTGCTCAAGCCATCCAAGATCAATGGAGGGCTAACCTAGGCGTTGAGGTTACTCTAGTAAATAAAGAAAGAAAAGTACAATTAGAAGAAGAAAAAGCTGGCCAATACATGATGTCCCGTGGAGCTTGGTTAGGGGATATCAACGATCCTGTTAACTTCCTTGAGCTTTTCGTTGCAGTTGAAGGTAACAACCGCACGTATTGGACAAACCCAGAATTCACGAAGTTAATTAACGACACTTACGCTATGAACGATAACAATGCCCGTATGGAAAACTTCAAAAAGGCTGAGAAGATCCTTATGGACGAAATGCCATTCATGCCAATCTACTTCTACACTTACAACTACATGAAGGCTGACAACTTGAAGGATGTTTACATGGACGGTCTTGGAAGTCTTGACCTGAAGTGGGCTTACATGGAGTAATAGATTTGATGAGAATAAGCGGAGGTTACTCCGCTTATTTTTTTTGATTCTGGGAGGATCCGGGTGCTGGGTAGATCACCGGCAAATAGGAGGATAAAGTTGTTATCCTCCACCTATTTTCCCTTTTTCTGCGCCACTTTTGGAAATAACGGAAGTTTATCCGCTTAACTTGAACGTGTCCCCAAACAAGCAAAAAAAGAAGGATGCACCAAAATAGGCACATCCTTCTCCCATTACTTATCGCTTTTCTACTACAATTAGATATACTTCGTTATCTGCGTTCTTCCATAACTCGACTTTATCCGTAGTACGGATATCCGTCGCAGACATAGCAGATCCATCATGGGATTTCACTACGAAATCTTTCGTTAGCTTGTAGCTCGTAGAAACATTATTATAGAAGACATATTGTTCTCCATTTACACGGGTTTCTAGTCCCATGAATGCCACATTGTCTTGCGCTTTCTCTCCTACCGCAGAAGAGGAAGCTACTTTTCCATCACGCTTTAAGGTTAGTGTTACGTATTCAAACTGGCTAATACCTTCTACAGCTTCTGCATTCAACCCTACATAAGTTGTTCCACCAATAATAATGGAAGCCGTAGTTACATTTCCATTCTCTCTTGCCACAGTCACAGAATCAACCGCACCACTTACGGTCTTCACTGCACCTATAATAGCTTTTACCTTACCATCTTTCGTAAGAGAAAGTGTATATTCTTTATCATTCGTAGCGGCATCTTCATCTACCGTTACACCTGTTGATAATTCATAAACTTTACCGTTTACGGTTACACTCGTATTGCTCTTTTCTGTAACGAAACCTTTAATACTCTGACTCTCTACTACAAGTTCAACAACATCCTGAGTTCCTACGCTTACTTTTAAGCTCGAGATCTTGGTATCATTTAGTTGATCCGCTGCAATACGATTGGCAGCTATCACTTGTTGATCTAGCTTTACAGTTGCCGTATCTACCACACGATACACATTACCATCGATAGTTACAGTAGCCGGTGTTCCTTCTGCAAAAGCAGTAGTTAGAGTTACAAATTCAGCATCAACTTCAACAGTACCTTGCTCTATCTTTACAAGATTCCCCTTAGAATCAAATGTAAGAACGGCATCACTTCCGCTAGAAAGCTTATTAAGTTCAGTTACGGCTTTTTCATTTACTAGTAATTGGGTATCAGCGAAGATAGAATATTCTTTGCCTCCAAATGTGATCTTGTTAGCCGCTGTATTTACTGCAATTTCGCCTGTTGCGCTTAACTTCATGAATTCAATAGCTGTAACCTCTCCGTCTACATTCAAGCTAAGCTTTACATGGTCACCTTTCGCTACATCAGCGAAATGGCTTGTCGTTCCTGTAGCAAGAGGATGAGCTTTTCCTGCAACCGTTGCATTAGAAGCCAACTTGTACACTTTTTCATTCAAAGTGATTTCTTTCTTCGCATTCGTTCCTGTAACAACAGAAATCTTTTCTACAAGTCCAACAGCTTCATTCGCAGCAAAAGAGATCGAAGTCACTTTTCCTTCCTTATCCTTTACCGCAATAAACTTCTGGCCAATATGTGCATTTGTTACGGATACACCATTTTCCACAACAAGGACCATATCCTCACCATTCACAGAAGCTTGAAATTTGTCTTCATCACCAACAGCCGTCGTGAAATCCAATCCGCTCTTAATAATTCCTTCTACAATGTTGGCTTGAGAGGTCTTGACGATGACAAATGAAACTTTTCCTTCTTTAGTTAAGTACTCTACTTCAGCACCTTCCACTACAGTACCATATACCTGAACATTGTCAGCGAAAACGAAAGTGTTTTCTTGACCGACTAGTTTCATTTCTTTACTCTGAACGTTAAAAGAAGAAACTACGCCTTTTATTACAGCTAATTTTTTATTTGTACCGTCATTGTTCCCATCTTTATCATAATAAGCACCGTTTGCATAAACAGGTGTTTCCATAAACTTGCTTGCAAATTTAGCAATCACCTCACGGTTAGCAGAAGCCGTAGGAACTTCAGTTGAATCATACATGCCTACCTTGTTCGCTTCAAGAAGGAAAGGATGGTACCATAATCCCGTAGTGCTTGCTGGAACCTCGATATCCAATCCGTTAACGAAAACGGTTAAAGCTTCAGCCACTTTTACTGTATTGTTTGGCTGGAATGTTCCGTCTGGATAACCTTTAATGATTCCCTTGGAAACAGCCAAATTAATAAATCCGTTGGCCCAGTGATTGTCTGGAAGATCTTTAAACTTCGTTGGTCCTTCGAACATTTTGACTTGCTCTTCGGTATAACCAAGAGCTAATACAGCCATTGTTGCAAACTCAGCACGGGATACTTCCTTATTTGGTTTAAACGTTCCATCCGTATAGCCTTTAACAACTCCAGCATAGTTCAACTTCAAGATCGCATCTTTGTTTGGATTGCTAGCAATATCGCTTAAAGGTAAAGCATTCGAAGCAGAAGCAAAACCAGGAACTGCCAGCAAACCTAATACTAAAGATTTCGTTACCCAACTCTTTAGGGTTTTGGATGATAATACGTTTAACATGCACTTTCTCCTCCTCAGATATGTAGTCCTTTTATTTATCTATGTCTAAGAAATTTTTGAGAGTGATGAAGCAATGAGATTATAGTATCGAAGATTGGGAGTCCCTGCATTGATGAAACATTGGAATATAAAGAAAAGCCCTCCTGTACTGGGGGGCTTTTCCTATCCGTCACTAACTATTATTTCAACTTCCTCTGAAGTTCCGTCTGCAACGCCTGATTCTGAATTTGCTGTAATCCATGTTCCATTTGCAGTAACACATCAATCGTTTGCATCGATTGATTCATCTGCTGAAAAGCCGAACTCGTAGCTTGCAATTGTTGAATCAGGGCTTGGTAGGCATCTGCTTGAAGCTGCATTTCCGTTCTTTCCATGCTATTCAACTGCGCTCCAAGACTGTTTATAGGCGACGAACCCGTGGTGCCGTGCGTTCCGGATTCACTTCCGAACTCCACATTCACATCTGGATGAAACTCTTCCGCTATCTCCGTACGCAAGTCCGCACCTAATCTTTGCATATCAGAGCGCATAGGTTTAATTACATTATCCCCGTTGTTGTTGAATACCCCACTAAACCAAATAGCCGCAGAAATAATGGCCAATGACAATAGTATAACAATGGTTGCTGTTACCATCTATTGGTCATCCTCCTTATCAGTGGGTTGAAAAAGGGTTACGCTTAAGAAAACGTAACCCTCTTTCCAAGGTCAATTATTGCAAGCTTTGATTCGAAGATGGCTGGCTAACCTGTTTCATCAATTGCTGTTGGGATTGAGAAACAATTTGTTGCATTTGTGTCATAGCCTGGAAAGATTGAATACTCTGGCTAGCCTGATTGAGAGTTTGAGCGGCCTGTTGAATGGATTGCTGTAGCTGCTGGAAGGCTTGTCTTTGCTGCTGTTGAATTTGGTTGGAGAATTGATTAACTTGTTGCATTAATTGATTGGTTTGTTGCTGAGTTTGATTAGAATTACCCGTCATTGAAGCCTGAGGGTTAGATTGAATTTGGTTCAATGCTTGTTGCATTTGATTTAGTTGAGTGTGTAAAGGAACAAGTTCCTCTGCAATCTCTTCTTTAGCGATTTCTTCTTGAGCTACAGCTTCAGCCAATTTTTCTTTTTTCGCCATGTTCAAATCCCCTCCATCAGGTTTTTGGTCTCCTTCAGGAACTCTTCCTCTGAAGAACACAAATGTATTTTGGCTTTTTCTTTTCCCCTCTATCCTTCCAAAGTAAGCCTTTAATATCAACTGATCTGAAGCTTCTTATAAAAAAACAGTAACCCAGAGGGCTACTGTTTCACTGCGACAATTAATTCAATTTCCACTGGTGCATTACTTGGAAGCTCCGCGACTCCTACTGCTGAGCGAGAATGTTTTCCCATTTCTCCAAAGATATCCACCAGTAATTCAGAAGCTGCATTCATCACCACTGGTTGCTTTGAGAATCCGCTAGCTGAATTGACAAAACCGGTAATCTTAACAACTCTCTCAATTTGATCAAGGGACCCAAGCTGTTGCTTAAGGCAAGCTAAACCATTCATAATGCACACACGAGCTGCTTCCTGGGCTTGTTCAATGGTAACATCTGTCCCAACTTTACCGGTATGAACCAATTCTCCATTTAATCTTGGAAGCTGTCCACTCACATAAGCCATGTCACGATGAACAACGACAGGTACATATTGAAATAAAGGGGCTGTGGCTTCTGGCAGTGCAAGACCAAGTTCAGTAATTTTATCTTCAATCATAAGAATTCCTCCTAGATAAATTTTGGAAAGATCTATAATATATAATATACAGACTTTTTAGTATAAGCAAAGGGGAAATAGCATGATATCTCTAAAAAATATTCAATTAGCTAGAACTAACATTTCCGACACTGTTGCTCAAACACCTCTTTTATCATCTGCAACACTATCGGAACAATACGGAAACCAATTGTTTCTAAAGGCAGAACACTTACAGAAAACGGGATCCTTCAAAATTCGAGGAGCAGCAAATAAAGTTCTTAATGAAGCAAACAATGGAGCAAAACACGTCGTTGCAGCTTCTTCAGGCAATCATGGACAAGCGGTTGCTTATATCGCTCGCCAATTAGGTATTCAATCTACGATTGTTGTCCCTGTTGACGCAGCCCTCTGTAAACAAGAGGCTATTCAAGCTTATAATGGAAAAATAGAATTATGCGGAACCACATCGCCTGAACGATTGGCAAGAGCGGAAGAAATTAGTCAAACCGAAGAAGCTGTTTTTATTCCACCATATGATGATCCTGCAATCATGGCGGGCCAAGGTACAATTGGCTTGGAAATTCTAGAACAACTTCCAGATGTTGATGTTGTATACGTTCCAGTTGGCGGGGGGGGACTTATCTCAGGTATAGCCACAGCCATTAAAGAATCCAACCCTCATATTCAAGTCATTGGAGTGGAGCCGGCTCTTGCCAATGATACATTTATGTCTATACAGGAAGGGAAGAGAGTAAGTATCGGAGCTTCCAAAACAATAGCTGATGGTTTAAGAACCTCTACACCTGGGGAACTCACCTTTCCAGTCGTTCAGCGGTATGTCGATGATATCGTGCTAGTTACCGAGGATCAAATCAAACACGCATTTTCGACCGTACTCAGCCGCATGAAACAGGTGATCGAGCCTTCCGCTGCAGCTGCGGTAGCAGCAGCTTTAGCTCATAAGGCTGAAGGGAAACGAATTGTTGCCGTTGTGTCTGGCGGAAATGTCGATTTAGATCAAATTCCTAATTTGTTAACGACCTAAAGAAAAAAGGCTGCATCGCAGCCCTTTTTCTCTTATTTCATACCTTTCTTAACCCACTCGGCTACTGTAACCACTCGTTTTGCTTGATGCTCAACCGCACCACGTACATCTTCGATCATCTTGCCTTCTTGATTCACCGTGACGCTCGTTCCGTAAGGGTTACCTCCTGCAGCAAAGATAGATGGATCACTGTACCCTGGAGCTACAACGATCGCGCCCCAATGGTACATCGTTGTATAGAGAGAAAGAATGGTCTGTTCTTGTCCCCCATGAGCATTACTCGCAGAAGACATAGCGCTAACCACTTTATTTGTCAGCTTCCCATGAAACCAAAGTCCACCCGTTGTATCCAGAAACTGTTTCATCTGAGCAGGTAGATTTCCAAAACGTGTAGGAACACTAAATATAATCGCATCTGCCCACTCTAAATCATCTAAAGAGACAGTATTTATATCTGCTGTTGCCTCCATATGAGCTTTCCATGCTGGATTACTTTCAATGGCAGCCTCCGGAGCCAATTCAGGAACCTTTAGGACTTTCACTTCTGCACCCGTTGCCTTAGCAGCATCGGCAGCCCATTGGGCCAGCTGATGATTAGTACCTGTCGAACTGTAATAAATAATCGCAAGTTTAATAGACATAAGCTTCATCTCTCCTCATAATAAAATTGTTATTATCTTCACTTTTGATCATAACTAACTTTATGTAAGTATAATAATGTGATACACTTACTATTGTCAAGTATCTTTTAAAAATGATAATCCTCGGGAGGTATATGTTATGATTTCACCCCTCTTTATATGCCATGGAGCTCCTACATTAGCTATTGAAAACAATGAGTATACTCAGTACTTAAATGAACTTGGGAAAGCCTTGCGCCCTCAAGCCATTGTCATCTTCACCGCCCATTGGGAAAGTGAGGTCCTGACCCTATCTTATAGAGATGACTCTTATGAAACGATTTATGACTTTGGCGGATTCCCACCTGAGATGTATAGCATTCAATATCCGGCCAAGGGCTCAACACCCATAGCCTCCAAAATAGAAGAACGGTTTAATAATAGAGGGATTACTACGAAAAGAGATGTAAAAAGAGGTCTTGATCATGGTTCTTGGGTCGTCCTTCGTTTGCTTTACCCGGATGCAGATATTCCGATCGTTCAAGTTTCCGTTAATCCATTTCTTCCGATCGACCAACAGCTGAAAATCGGTGAAGCATTGCAGGGACTTGACGATGAAGACATCTTGGTGATTGGCAGCGGGGGGACCGTTCATAATCTTCGTGCCATTCATTGGGGGCAGGATACTCCAGAATCTTGGGCAATGGAGTTTGATGACTGGCTTATTGAAAAAGTTCAACAGAGAGACGTGGAGGCCTTAACCCATTACCAGAATCTAGCTCCACATGCACCGCTCGCTGTACCTAGAGCTGAACATTTTGTTCCTCTTTTTAATAGTATGGGCAGCGGGAAAGTACATCAGATACCTAAAACACTTCATCGCAGCTACCAATATGGCACGCTAAGTCATATTGTGTTTCAATTTTAACAAAAAAAAGAAGGGGTCTCTTCCATAGAAGAAACTCCTTCTCTTTTTAAAACAATAGGCTTGAAGCATAGACGACCACCGCCACGGATAGGCTGCTTAGGATCGTTGTCAACAACACTACTTGCGTGGCAAACTCTGGGTGGTTGTTGTATTCCAATGCGATCAGAGCACTATTGCGGGAAGTAGGAAACGAACTTGCAATAAATAGGGCTTGGGCTATCGTCCCCTCCCAGCCTAAGACCATAATAACAAATAGAGCTACTATAGGAGAAAGAACAAGCCTACCGAGAATAGCAAATAGGAGGGAGCGACTTACCCTTTTGATTTTCAGATAAGCCACTTGGGCCCCAAGTGTCACCAAGGCTATAGCGAGAAAAGCATTTGCTGTATTTTGAACGGCTTTCCATACTGGTCCTGGTACAGCGATGTCCAGCGAACGAAAAAGAACGGCAAGAAGTAAAGCATACAACACCGGAAGCCGGACGATTTCTTTTATAAGCTTGGAACCCTTCGCATTGGCTGATACGGCATTGAACAATCCATATGTGTATGTAAGGAGATTCTGAAAAATGGATATGATGACTTGAATTGACATTCCGAGAGGATTGGTATGAAAAACAAGCTCACTAACGGGCAGTCCAAAATTACCGGAATTACTCAACACCATGCTGTTACGAAAACTTGCGGATAGTCCAGGATCAAATCCATTGATCTTAGCAATAAGGTAACTTACAACAATGAGCAGGACATTAAGAACGATACAAAAAAAGATAATTTGAGTAATAAGTTGCCCGGAGATCTCCCCTTGATATATATTTACGAAGCAAACCGCCGGCAAGAGAAAGAACGTATTCAATTTGGAAAGAGTATTTAGATCAAATTTAAATATTCGGTGTAGAATGGCCCCCAAGCCAATCAACAAGAAGATGGGAAAAATAATGTTTTTGAGTATAAGAAAAAAGATTTCCACTTTTTTATTCCTTCTTTCCTACAATAGAAATGAAACAAGACCCTTTGAGGGTCTTATCTCTACCTTTTTACTAGGCCTCTTCATTAATAATTACATTTTTCCCGCGCATTTTTAAGAAGATAGGAATTAACATCCATAACGCTGCAATGACCAGAAATAGAAGAGAAATGGGCTTCTGTAAGAAAATCATGAAATCCCCATTAGAAGTCGTCAGGGCGCGGCGTAAGTTATTCTCAATCATCGGCCCTAATACTAGGCCCAACACAAGAGGAGCAACAGGGAAATCGTTTTTAGTTAGAAAATAACCTACGACACCGCACGCAATCAATAGCATTAAATCGAACGTGGTAAACTGAACGGCATAGACACCAAAGATCGAAATGGACACAATAATCGGTAGTAGATACTTCGCTGGTGTTTCAATAATTTTAGCAAACACCTTAACCAACGGCATATTAAGTACGAGTAACATTAAGTTTCCAATAAACATACTCGCGATTAGACCCCAAGCGACTTGAGGGTGGTCCGTGAAGAGAAGGGGACCCGGCTGAATATTGTACATAATCAAGGCCCCCATCAGGATGGCTGTTGTTCCCGATCCAGGGATACCTAATGTTAATAATGGAATCATCGCCCCACCAGATGCCGCGTTGTTCGCTGATTCAGGCGCCGCAACCCCAGCAATGGCACCTTGGCCGAACTTGCTTGGATTCTTACTTAATTTCTTCTCCATGATATAGGAGAAGAAGGAAGCTAATGTCGCCCCTGCACCAGGAAGGAGCCCAATAAAGAAGCCTAGGAAGGAGCCTCGAACAATCGGTACCGCGCTTTCTTTCATATCTTGCTTTGTCGGAAGAATTCTTCCCACTTTGGCGATGGCGCCGGTATCCGTATCCTTTTCTAGAATGGTTTTAAACACTTCCCCAAGGGCAAATAGACCAACAGCAATCGTTAGAAACTCTAAACCGGAGTATAGAACAGGCGTATTATACGTGAACCTGGCTACACCTGATACGTTATCCATACCAATCGTGGCCAATAGAAGGCCTGAAACTGTCATGATTAAGGCCTTCGTCATCGATTTCCCCGCCAGACCGCTAACCGCACACAAACCCAGAATCATCAGGGAGAAGTACTCAGCCGGACCGAAGGAAAGAGCAATATCGGACAAGGGTTCAGCTAGCGCAACAAGTCCTACAACGGAAACAATCCCTGCAAAGAAAGATCCGATAGCCGCAATGGATAAAGCTTGCCCCGCCCGACCTTGCTTTGCCATTTGATAACCGTCTAGAGCGGTGACCACAGAGGAAGATTCACCAGGTGTGTTTAGTAGAATAGAAGTCGTAGATCCACCGTACATCGCACCGTAATATACTCCAGCTAACAGAATAATAGAACTCGTTGCTGCGGAGCTTGGATCTAATCCAGAAGTCAAAGTAGAAGTTACCGGAATAAGCAAAGCGACACCACTCATAGGACCGATTCCTGGCAAGACCCCAACGGCGGTACCGATCAATACACCGAAGAAAGCAAAAGCTAGATTATGCCACTGCAGGGCTATTGCAAACCCATTAGCAAGAAACTGTAAGGATTCCACTACTCATCACCTCCTAGTTAAACCATACGGGAAATCCCGGCAACGAGCCTTCCAGTACTTCGACAAACAAATAATAGATGCCATAAGAGAAACCACCTGAAATCGCAACGGTTTTCCACCAACCGCCTTTTTCCATCACCTGGAATCCAATCGTTAAAAAAACAAACGTCGTAATGACATATCCAAGCGGTTCCAAAAGTAAGCCATATAATATGGCTGAAACAAGAATAATAAGAAATCTTTTATAATCTAAGGCTGCGCCTTTTGGTTTCACATGTGAATAGAATCTAGTTTCATAGAAAAGACGGATACTTAATAAAATAAGGATAATGCCTAATCCCATAGGAAACATATCAGGTCCAACACTGCTGCCATAAGCACTTGCGGAAATCTTTCTGCTTTCGAATATAAAGGCTGCTCCAATAATGAAAAAAACAAGACTGGCATAGCGGTCAAACGACTGGCTCATTTTCTGTTCCCTCCTTTTAAACGACTAGGGAAGAGAATACTCTCTCCCCCAGTTTGATTCCTACTTTGCCATACCTAGCGCAGCTAATAATTCGTTGATTTGTTTATCCTGCTCACCTAGGAAAGTTTTGAATTCCTCGCTGTTCTTGTATTCACTTGCCCAACCGTTAGCTTCTAATTCTTTTTTCCAAGCTTCGTTCTCAGACAATGCCTTTAACTTTTCTTGCCAGTAAGCTAAAGCTTCTTCCGGCATTTCCTTCGGTCCGAACACTCCGCGCCAAATCGTAAATTCAGCCTCTACTCCCGCTTCTTTCGTTGTTGGGATATCTTTTAGATCTCCACCCAAACGCTCATTAGAAGTAACGGCTAGTACACGAATTTTTCCAGCCTTTAGATACTCCCCTACACTTGAAGCATCGGTTGCAATCAGATCAGCATTTCCACCTAGCAAGGCTGCCATCGCTTCCCCACCACCGTCATAAGAGACATACTTCACCGCTTTTGGATCGATTCCGTATTCGAATGCAGGCAATACCGCTATTAAGTGATCCATAGAACCAGGCGCAGAACCACCTGCAACCGTTACTTTCGAAGGATCAGCCTTGATTGCATCCAATGCAGACTTTAGATCCTGGAATGGCGAATCCGCTTTCACGACAAGGGCGCCATAATCACGAGTAAGCTGGGCCAACGGAGTCGTATCTTGATATCCAAAAGGGCTATTTCCTTCTTTTTTATTACTGTTAATTAGGATAGGTGGAGAGTTAACGAACAACTTGTAGGGATTGTTCTTGTCCTGGGTCGCATATTCTGCCATGAATACGGCTCCACCACCGCCTGGTTTATTTTCAACCGTCATGGTTTTATCTATTAGCTTCGTTTCCGTAAGCACCTTTGTCAAGGAACGAGCTGTCTTATCCCAACCACCGCCAGCACCAGATGGAGCTACTACGATAATCGGTTTTTCTGGATAATTGGAAGCCTTTTCAGTTTTCGTTGAGTTATCACTTGGTGCACTTGGTGTAGTTGACGCTCCTTGATTTCCTCCACCGCCACAAGCTGCTAGACTAAGAGCCATTACACTTGATAAAAATAGGGCAGCAAACTTTTTCATT